>JAQSDP010000117.1 GCA_029945985.1 bacterium
TGTTACGACTGGCTGTTCCCGGAAGCGTTGAGGCAGTTGGCAGTCAACGGCGCTGAGGTCCTCATCCGAGTTTCAGCGTACATGGACCCGTGGAACGCCACTTCTCCGATGGACTGGTGGACCGTCATTAATCGAGCACGTGCGATCGAGAATATGGCGTACGTCGTTGCCGCAAATCAGGCGGCAAGCCTGCATCAATACCCGCCATACTCGTGGTCGGGCGGCAGTCAGGTAGTCGATTTTGAAGGGCGCCTTCTTGCGGATGCATCCGCGGGCCCAGGCGAGCGCATTGTCGTCGCGCCGATAGACATCTCGGCCCTCCGCCATGAACGCTCGACTCGCCGCGGCCATCATATGCTTGCCCACCTTAGAACGGAAGCTTACCCGCTCTACCAGAGCCGTTTCTATCCCCCGCGGTTCAACGCGTCAGCAATCGAAGATCTAACATACGAGGGAAATAATGAGATGATCGAGGAGTCGAAAAGTGTAATTTAATTCAAGGCCGAATAACGTCGAATCCGAACTCGGCCGCGCTCATTAGATACTCCTCCATGCGGCCACCTCGAGCGCGGAACATAAAAAATAGCGGCACGGGAAACGTCGTGGCGCTATTTCTTGATATATCTGGTGGCCAGGGAGGGATTTGAACCCCCGACACGCGGATTTTCAGTCCGCTGCTCTACCAACTGAGCTACCTGGCCGTAATGCCTGCAGTGCAAGCAAAACTTGAGTGTAGATAAGCTCTGTGGGTATGTCAAACGTATCGTTCTGTTGAATCGACGACCCAGCTCGCCTGAAATGGGTTCCCAAGGGAGGAGTGCTATGCTTATTTTGGCGCAATGCCTGCATCTGTTTCCACAGTCTTAAGGAATGGTGAAGTTTATGAAGTGTTTGTTGTCTCTGACGCTGTTTGGGATCTTGTTTATGTCCGGCGGTTGCGGGTCTACACCCGAGGCGAGTTCGAATACCTTGTCAGCGAACACAAACCTGAGCAATTCGCGCATTCAGAATGTCGACTCGAACAATCTGCCGGCCGGTCTTTCGGCGAGCCCGTTAGCACCGACTACGAATTCGGCCCCGGGTATCCCAAACCCCGCGAGTAGCGTGAATTCACAGCCCAAAGGTACGCCTACGCCGGGAATACCAGATCCCAGGGATATCGGTAAACCGGCTAAACCCGGTGCGACCCCTACGCCCGGCATCCCCGATCCTGCGACGCTGAAGAAGCAGATGGAGGAGATCCGGAAGCAGCTTGGCAGCAATTCGAACCAGCCGCAGCCTCCTCCGCCCGGGGCGGGAGATGGGCAGATGATGCGAAAGCAGAGGAAGATCGCTAACGCGAATAATTGAGGACAGTGAATTACTTGTGAAAAGAATCCTAGGCCTCCAAACCTTTCTAAGGCCGAACGGGGACCGTTTTCACATATTTTGTCTCATCTACCAGAGCCACCACTATCGAGTTAGCTGGGATCTGGCCGTTAGTTCCTTTAATTAATAGGCCAGGGGCTCCAAAGATGACGGTTAGAGCGAACATCGAGCCCATGTTATCGCCGTCCTTGCCTCCCTTTCCAGCTCTAAGCCTGAGAGATTCACCATTATTAATAGTTGTCGATCGAATCGAGATTGCGAGCCGTCCACTGCGGCCCATCATTCCGGATTTTCTCGAATCCACAACGACGGCCGCGACCGGCGTGCCTTTTGAAACGACGATGGTATTGTTTACGGTCAGATCTTCTGCTACCTCAAGCGTAAGTTTCTGGCCGACGGTTAGTTTCCTGCTGCTTAACTTTTCGCGAACTAGGACCTTCAATTCAGTTCCATACGGAATTACGCGATATTCGTTGAGCGGGCCGTTTGCAGCGAATCCGTCTAGCCGTGCTCTCTCCAATAGCTGCACAATTACTGCATCTGAGACGCCCGCCTCTTTGAGCTGCATAAGGCCGTTCGTCGAAGCATCGAGCAGCACACGGGATTGATGTATCTTTCCGATCAAGACATCGTCCCCGAAACCGCTTTTCACGAGGTCAACGATCTTCTGGTTATCGAGAATGTCGATCGCTTGAGCCGAAATAAGTGCCGCGCCCAGCGACGATAAAATAATGGCCATCGCCAAAGTCCCAACAAGTGACTTCAGGATGGCCATCAATGCGATCATTCTACGGTGGATCATTAGGGAGTCATGTTTACGCCGAAGTCGAAGAACTTAGCTCCGACACCTTTTGCGGTGTTAGAGTTGCCTGAGTTAAGCAGCATGAATCCATATTCACCTTTCTTTAGTTCTACGGCCGCCGTGACCTTGAAGATGCCGTTGCCGAGATCTTCGGCCTGGAGCGGCACGACGTACTCATCAGAGAGCCCGCCTTTAGCTCCCCACGAGTTCTCTTTTGCAATGGTAACCTCGCGATTATCACTTCGTTGGTTAAAACGGACGAGAGTAAACTCGTTCGGCGTAGAGGGGATGCCGCTCGATGTGTTCAGTCCGCCGGTTGTGTTGTCAAGATAGAAATAAAATACCGGGGCCGTAGCGCTAATCTGCATAGCAGCGTTGCGGCCCGGAAGATTGGCCTTGGTCTTTACCTTGCCAAGTCCGAAGGGTGTGATGGCCGCAGTGAACTGCCCGCCCGTGCGATTCTGCCCCGACACATTCGCCTGAAGCTGCGTCATCTTCCGCTGTCCGTCGCGTTCTTCAAACATATAGATGCCGTAGTTCTTCTTCGCCATCGGATCGTTCGGGTCACCGGTCGGTCCAACCGGAGCGGCACCGGAAACTCCGGGACCGGACGAACCAGATCCGGCGGCTCGGCCGCTTTTTGCTTCGAGCATCGCAGTGACGACGTCATCGCCGACTCCCGACTGCTTGAGCTTGATCAGACCATCGGTTGACATATCGAAATTTGACTTGGAGGTTCTGATCTTTCCGATGACCACGGAACCGGCGAGGCCCGCTTTGGTGAGGGAAATTACCTCGTCGTTCGTCATCACCTCGTCCTGAGCGGTGACGGCGCTGATAACACCGAATGCCAGTACGAACGCGACGGCAATCGCGAAAACTCTGCTTTTCATTGTCTTTCTCCTTGAAAAATTCCGCCCAAATTCTAAGATGGGAAGTCCAAATCAATCGGGTTTGCGAATAAAAGACTCGCGAGTTCGAATATTCAGATCAGGGCGGTAAATTCTAACTTTTAGGGTATAGGTAACGCCTGGAACGCGTTCATCGCTAGGATAATAACCTAAACTGTACGTTTTACGAAGCTCTTCGGCGATCTTCGTGAAGGCAATATTGAGGTTTGTTGTTGATGATACCTTGAAGACGCGGCCGCCGCTCGAGTCGGAGATCGCATCGAGAAACTCACGAGCCTCGACATAGTCAATCTCACGCTCGCCCCGAACGGGCGGGGCTTCGTAAATATAGGGCTTGTCATCATCGTCATAACGGATCTGCGCATCTTTTCGCCGATTCTTTCTGACGTCGTCGTACGTGTCGTATCGCAACGGATAGACGATGACATCATCTTCTTCAAGAAAGCGGAGGATCTCCTTCTTCGACGATTTCGCACTGAAAGTATCTACGCCGTCACTGAGCATCACTATGGCCTTCCGCCCGGGGCTCGTACCTAGCTGCTTAGTCAACGCGATATCCATTGCGTCGTAAACGCTGGTCCCGGAACCCGTGCGTGCGGCCTCGATAGCTAGCTTGAGTACGCGCCGATCTGAGGTGGGCTGGCAGAGGACCGTAGGCTTTTCATCGAACGCGATCACGGTAACCTTATCGTTTTCCTTCAGCTGGGTGATGAATTGCAGGGCGGCGGACTGGATTTCATTCAGCTTGAAGACAGTCGAATAGCTCATATCGAGCAGCAGCGCAACGGTAAATGGCTGATCCACGCTGGAAAAGTAGGTAACCTTTTGCTCTACTCCGTTTTCGAAGAGGCGGAATTCCGATTGTTGGAGATCGATCAGCGGCCGGGAATTTCTTGACCTAACCCTGATAGGCACTGTAACTAAGTCGGTTTCAATTTTTATTGTGTCTTCGGTTCCAGTCTCAGCATTCTCGACCGCTTTCGGCTTGATCCGCATGGTGCCTTCCGAATATGAAGTTTGTCGCCCAGACTGACCAAAGGCGACGGAGGCGCCGACGATCAACAGGACAATGAGGCGAATGATGGAGTGAGGGCTCAACCGGTGTAGTATAGCGACAAAACGAACAATGATCGAAAGAATCATGCGGTTATCGAGCTGAACGCCTCGCGGATGGCGATCCGGTGGAGTGAAAGCTGCTGTTGAAACTCGGCCCGGGACGTAAATCCTAACCTGCCGAAGATCTTCCGAAGCTGTGAGTTGCCCGAGTGCGGCACTACGTGAGAGCGGCCGATGATGAGGCGCATCGTGTGATCGAGCGATGACAGGAATTCGTGACCGGCAAGAAGGGCTTCTGCGTTAGCGTCGGATAGCGAACCTAGCGATCTCAGTTTTTCAAGCATTTTCCCGCTTGAGCGGCTGCCATCGGTATCAGGTACGTTGTCTCGTAGCTGCAGATAGCGGATGGCGAAATAGATGTCTAACATTCCGCCAGGGCCGTGTTTGATATTCATGGAGCTTCCCGTGATCCCCGCTCGTTCTTTCTCGAGAAGGAATCGGACGCGTCTAGTCTCCGCGGCTAACTCGTTAGCGGGGATTGCCTGACCCCTCTCGTGGACTGCCGCAGCTATTCGCTCCCAAACCTGATGAGCCAAGTCACCTCCGCCTGCCGCACGAAGCTTTACGAATGCAAGCAACTCCCAGGTCGAGGCCGTCTCCTTCACATACCTCTCGAATGACGAAAAGGAAATAACGTTAGGTCCGTTCTTGCCGTGCGGCCGCAGACGGAGATCGACGCGATACAGATTGCCGTCTCGTGTGTAACTAGAGAGCGCATTCACAAAGACCTCTGCGGCGCGGCTGTAGAATTCAATTGGCGCCAGTCCGGCGATCTCCTCCTCTGCATCGGCGTCAAAGACCAACACGAGATCGAGATCGGAATCGTAGTCGATGCCAGCCCCGCCGAGCTTGCCGAGGCCCATTACCGCCAACCCCAGATCGTTGATCTGATGCCGGGTGCGATGCGTCATCTCACTGGACGTGATCTCAAGAGCTGAATCGATCGAAGCCTCTGCGAGCTGTGTTTGTCTTCGTTTGGCTTCTCTGATGTCGATGAGCCCAGCGGCATCCAAAGCGGCAATCGTGACCAGCTGACGCCGCCATTCTTGCCGGAGCGCCGAGATCTTGTCACCGATACCACGCCCGCCTCGGACCTTCGTCAGAAGAACCTCGCGGAATTCGACCGGATGCTCGTCAATACTCGAAAGCCAAGTGTCTCCAAGCAATTCACTGAATTTTGGAGAAAGATTGGCAAGAGATGTTGCCAGATCACCGTCAGTGATAACCGGATATTCCGTAAAGTCGAAACTGGCGGTGCTCTGGGCGATCGGCTCTGAAAGGTCTCCGGCGGCAAAACGGTCGACCAACTCGGAGGATTCAATGTTCGCGTCGGAAAAGATCCGGCGGAAGATTTCGTTGACGTTGGAACAATGTTCTTTAACCTTGTCGTCGAACTCGGTAATATCTTGAAACCGCATCCGGCGAGCGACTAATCCGCGTCGGATGGGATCGTCGGGAACTAGGTGAGTTTGAAGACCATTCTCCATTTGGAGCACATGTTCGAGTCTGCGGAGAAAATCGTATGCGTCAAATAACTGGGTCTGCTCACGATCTTCGATCAATCCGCGATCCGCCAGCCGCCCGAGGCTGATCAGCGTGTGGTGGGCGTGAAGCCATTTATCTCGCCCGCCGTAGGCAAGCTGCAGAGCTTGGGCGATAAATTCGATCTCGCGTATCCCGCCTTTGCCAAGCTTCACATCGAGCCCTTTCGCATTAATGTGCTCAATGTCGATCTTCTGTTTCGATCGGCGAACACTGCGGAGAGCCGAGCCGATGGATTGGGTTTCCGCGTACACGTACGGCTTGGTTTCGCCGTTGAAAACGGAGAAGAGCGACGAGTCGCCGGCACCTGAACGTGAACGGATAAGTACCTGGCGTTCCCAATCTGCAGCCTCGGTCTTATAGTAGCGAACTGTATCTGCGACCGACATCGCGAGCGGCCCAACGCGTCCGTGCGGACGAAGCCGGAGATCGACTCGATAGGTCGCTCCCTCACCGGTTTGCTGGCC
>JAQSDP010000118.1 GCA_029945985.1 bacterium
ATCGCAGTCGTTACCAACATCGACAAGGAACACATGGAATCGTACAAAGGCATGGATGACGTCGTCCAGTGCTTCACCGATTTCGTGAACAAGGTGCCTTTCTTTGGGGCGGCGGTCATTTGCCTCGATGATCCGAACGTGCAGTTGATCATCCCAAACATCAAACGCCGGCGAGTCACGTACGGACTCACCGCTCAAGCTGATATTTCTGCTCACGATATTGTTTACAGCGGCTCGTTCGGGTCGACATTCCGGGTGTGGAGGGGATCCGAAGTGTTGGGAACCATCGATCTTCCGGTTCCCGGTAAACACAATGTTTACAACGCCTTGGCTGCAACGGCGGTTGCTCTTGAATTAGAGGTCCCGTTCGCGACGATCGCTGAGGCGTTCGCGACGTTCAAGAATGCTAACCGGAGATTTCAGTTCAAGGGCGAAGCACGAGGGGTTACCGTCATCGACGATTACGGCCACCATCCGACCGAGATCCTTGCAACGCTTGCGGCGGCAAAGAATGGTTCCGGCGGAAAGCGAACGGTGGTGGTTTTCCAGCCGCACCGGTATTCGCGAACTCTGGAATTGTTCGACGAGTTCGCACTCGCTTTCAACAACGCCGACGTGCTGTTCGTACTGGATATCTATGCCGCGAGCGAGAAGCCGATCGAAGGAATCACCGCGGAGGTGTTGACCGAGAACATCCGCAGGTACGGGCACAAGAATGTCACCTATATCGGCGACCTCGAAACGGCTGCGGAAAAGGTGTTGCCGGAACTTCAGGAAGGCGATTTACTGATCACGCTCGGAGCGGGGACAGTGACGCGGCTGTCGGATGAGTTTTTGGAGAAGTTGAAATAGTTCGGCTTCCTTCTTTCGTCTTGTTCTGGAGTGATGGTTTTTCACCACAGAATAAGAAGACGAAGAAGAACAGGCAAAACAAAGGCGAAGGATTAAGATCTGAGTAGCTGAGACGTAAGAATGGCGAAGAAAATAAGGAAGCAAGGCACTCGAGTAAGGCACACGACGCGGAAGGTGTCGACGGCGAAAGGGTCGGCGGGCGTTAGTATCTTTGACCGACTCGGCGGCGGCATTGTGCCGATCGTCTTGTCTGTTGCGATCCTTGCGTGCCTAGGCATCGTGTTTCTTCTCACCTACGAGACGATCGGTGCTTCCAACTTTTTTCGTCTTCGCAATGTGAATGTGTCGGGAACTGACAGGGCATCCGCCAGCGACATCGAAAAGATCGTGACCGCGAATGCGGAGAAACCCGGGGTCTGGAATGCCGACCTCCTGGCGATCAAGCAAAAGATCGAGAACGTGACTTTCGTAAAAACTGCGGCGGTTTCAAGAAGCTTGCCGAGTGGGCTAAACGTCACCGTAACTGAGCGAGTGCCGGTTGCGATCGTGCGGCTCGGCGGGGGAGATTTTCTTGCCGACGCAGAGGGCGTGATCCTTGCGCCGGCTAAAGCGGAAGAGAAACAGATACCTTTCGCTATGGTCGGCTGGAGCGAAGAGAAAAGCGACAAAGCAGCGAAGGAGAATTCGGAGCGGCTGAAGATGTATCAGAAGATGCTCACCGAGTGGAAAGATTACGACCTTGCCAAGCGCGTCAAGCAGGTCGACATTACGGACCTTCGGGAGCCGAAAGCGACACTCGAGGATTCGGGAATGCCGGTGACGATCATGCTGAGTCGGGACAACTTCGGTAAGCACCTGGCTGACGGGATCAAGGCGGTTGTCGGCAAGGGGACGATGTTTGAAGGCGTGAATCTCGTCGGACAGAATTTGGTGCTTGTTCCAAGAAAGTAGGCGAAAGAATAGAACCCAGTATGAATCGCGAAATCCATTCGATCGGTCTTGATATCGGCAGCAGCCATGTTCGATGCGTTATCGGCGAGGCAGCCGAGAACGGGCGGATGAACATTGTCGGTTACGGCGAGGCTGAGTCGCGTGGGCTGCGTCGAGGCATCGTGACGAGCGCCGAGGCGGTGAGCGAGTCGATCCGGCGCGCGGTGGCCGATGCCGAAAAGATCAGCGGCTTGCAGGGCGAGGCAGCGATGGTGAATCTGTCGGGCGAGCATTTTCGCGGCGAGAATAAAGCGGGGGTTGTAGCGGTCGCAGGTGCGGGTCGCGAGATCACCGAGGACGACGTTTCGCGAGCGGTTGAATCGGCAAGTGCGATGCAGCTTCCGGCAGGTTGGGAGATCTTCAGCCGTCTGCCGCAGGAATTCATCATTGACGGGCAGGACGGGATCACTGAGCCCGTGGGGATGACCGGTGCAAGGCTTGAGTCTCTTGTTCATATCGTTATTGGGCCGAGCGCAGGAAGGCAGAACCTGGATAAGGCGATACGCCGGGCGGGTTTGTCAGTGGAGCGAATGGTGCTTGAACCGCTTGCCGCGGCGGAAAGTGCTCTGACGGATGACGACAAAGAATACGGGTGCGCACTTGTCAACATTGGTTCCGAGATCACGAGCATCATGATCTTCGGGCGCGGAGCGGTTCAGCATACCGCCGTGTTTCCGTTCGGCAGTCTTCATTTTACAAAGGACATCGCACACGGGTTGCGAGTTTCGATGCAGGAAGCCGACAAGATCAAGCACGACTTCGGCTGCGTCGCGGCCTTCTTGATGAACGACGAAGAACGCCAGCAGGTTATCGAGATCATCCCGGTCGGCCGCAGCGAATCTCGTCGGCTTTCGAAAGAGATCTTGTGCGACATCATGCAGCCGCGAGCGGTTGAGTTGCTTCAGCACATCGCTCAGGAAATAGCGAACACCCAGTCTTCGATCCCGAGCGGTGTCGTGCTTACCGGCGGTGGATCGCTGGCGCGCGGAATGGTTGAGATCGCCGAGCAGGTTTTTGACGCTCCGACGCGGCTGGGATTTCTTGATGAGCGATATTTCGGCGGGCTTGCGGGCGAGGTCCAAACACCGGCGTGGGCGGTTGCCTCGGGGCTCGCCATATCGTCGATTCGCTCGCAGGTGCGCGAGTTAAATTCGCATGGAAGGTCGCGATCAAAAAAGGTTGCGGCTTGGATTGAAAATTTTCGCGAAAAGTTTAAGTAAGAGTCGCTGACGGCTGGATTTCTACCACTAATCGTTGTATGCTGGTTTTCCGTCAGCACAAGATATAGTGAACCGAATCTTCAACCTTTCAAGCCGGACATTGAATTTTAAGGGGTTTTGCGGACAGCGAAAACGCGTTGGCCAGTTACGGAAATAAACTAATGAACATCAACGGCGCACTCAAAATGTTTATCGACGAACCACCGATTACCGGCGCACGGATAAAGGTGGTTGGCGTTGGCGGCGGCGGCGGTAACGCTGTTAACCGAATGATCGAGGCCGGTATCAAAGGCGTCGAATTCATTGTCGCGAACACAGACCTTCAAGCGTTGAATGCTTCAAAAGCCCCGATGAAGATCCAGCTTGGAGGGCGTTCGACGCGCGGGCTCGGTGCCGGGTCGAACCCGGACGTCGGCCGCGACGCTGCACTTGAAGATCACGAGAAGCTGCTCGACGTGCTCGAAGGTTCTGATATGGTATTCGTCACCGCGGGACTCGGCGGCGGAACCGGCACCGGAGCTGCACCTGTTGTCGCGTCGCTCGCGATCGAACTGGGTGCTCTGACTGTCGCGGTCGTAACAAAACCGTTCATGGTCGAAGGCCGCAAGCGAATGCAGCAAGCGGAGCGAGGTTTGGCAGAGCTCCGCGGATGTGTCGATACGATCATCACGATACCGAACTCGAAACTGCGCGAGGTCGAAGAGAAGATCACATTGGTTGATGCATTCCGCCGAGCGGACGATATTTTGCTTCAGGCGGTTCGCGGCATAACCGACCTGATCACCACGCCGGGGATCATCAATCTCGATTTCGCGGACGTCCGTACGGTCATGACCGGACGCGGAGTCGCGTTGATGGGTGTCGGCGAAGGAAAGGGGGAAAACGCCGCGTCGATGGCGATGCGTAGCGCTCTCGATTACAAACTGCTTGAGGAGAATTCGATCTCGGGTGCCAAGGCCGCTCTGATCAATGTGACAGGCGGACCGAATATGCCGCTTGGCGAGATAGAGGACGCCATCGGAATGATCGAAGCCGAGGCCGACGAGAATGCCGACATTATCTGGGGCAGTGTCATCCGCGAGGATCTGGAAGACGAAATAAAGGTCACGGTTATTGCGACCGGCTTTGATAGTGCGGTGCAGTCGATGCAGCCGCGGCCGCTCGCTTACGAGGCTCAGCAGGTCGTGAACGGTAGTCCGATCTACATTCCGCAGGACAACGCCGTCGAAGACCTGAACGTGCCTACTTTTATTCGACGGCAGGCGGACTGATCACTGTTTAGCGGTTTCTGACCTCCGCGAGTGGAAACATCGCGGGGGTTTTTCTTATGATCTGTTCTACGGACTTTGTCCCTCTTGTTTTCTTTGTGTGTATTGAAACAGATCTCAGCACAGAAAACGATTATCAGGATGAACAAGCTGACAAGAATGAGAGCCGGAACAACATTACCTGTGATCGGGATAACAGTGGGCGATCCTGCAGGTATCGGGCCGGAGATCGTGATCAAGGCAGTCAGGGATCTGGCGGTCCTTGATGTTTGCCGGCCGGTGTTGATCGGCGATCTTGCGAATCTTAAGTGGACGGCTGATGAGTTGGAGTTAGACGCTAGGTTGAGGGAATTTGACAGTGAGAGTGTTCAAGGCGAGATCGAAGTCATAGACCAAGCGAATTTAGATCATTCGGTTGAGTTCGGGGTCGAATCGGAAGCGACGGGACGGTCGGCGGCGAAGAATATAGAAGCGGCCGTGGAGCTTTGGAAGGCAGGTATGATCGACGGGATCGCAACAGCTCCGATAAGCAAAAATGCACTCAAGCTGGCCGGCTACAGCTATCCGGGACACACCGAGTTTCTCGCGG
Source organism: bacterium (assembly GCA_029945985.1). Lineage (GTDB taxonomy): Bacteria > Acidobacteriota > Blastocatellia > Pyrinomonadales > Pyrinomonadaceae > OLB17. The sequence goes on from JAQSDP010000118.1 coordinate 4,920, forward strand.
CCCTTACTGGAACTAAGGAGTTCGCAATGAGCTTCTTCGCCGAAAAGCTGCGAGTCGTGCTTCTTTCAACTCATGTATCGCTCAGGCACGCGATCGAGTTGCTGACGGCGGATTCGCTAGTTAGTTTGATCGAGTTTGCCGATCGCACATTACCGGGCTTCATTGGAAAGCGACCCAAGATCGCCGTCGCGGGCATAAATCCCCACGCGTCTGAGGGCGGGATGTTCGGTGACGAAGAGGCGACTCGGATCAAACCGGCAATTGAGCACTGTCGGGCACTCGGGGTAGATGTCTCGGGTCCGTTTTCGCCCGATACAATATTTCTACGTGGTTATCGTGGCGAGTTCGACCTCGTAGTTGCCTGCTACCACGATCAGGCCACCATCGCAGTTAAGTCGTTATCATTCGGAGCCTCGGTCAATGTGACGCTCGGTTTGCCGCTTATACGTACTTCAGTCGATCACGGGACGGCGTTCGACATCGCCGGCAAGAACATCGCAGAAGAGTCAAGCATGAAGGCCGCAATTCGGCTCGCCGCCGAGCTTGCGGCAGTACGAACGACATAGGGTAGGTTGAACTTCTAGGATATGGAGCAGTTCATTTTGATCGCGGATGACGATCCGGCCATGGCGAAACTGATTCAGACTGTGGTCGAGGGTGAGGGCTATGTGGCCGCGACAGCGAAGGACGGGAAAGAGGCGTATAACGCTCTTAAATCGGGTGCGGAGTTCGTCGGGGCGATCATCGATATCAATATGCCGTATATCGACGGCAATGACCTGTTGAACTTCATGAGAAAGGACGATCGATTCGCGAAAGTCCCGGTATTGATAATGACCGGCGATCGGGATCCGCGTGCTTCGGCCAGGGCGATCTCGTCGGGGGCAATAGGTTTCTTGCCGAAGCCTTTCACTAATTCGCAGCTAAGAACTGCGATTCAAACGCTCGTAGCCTCGCGCGGCTCGCAATGATCCTGGCAATTTCTTGACGCGAAGTTCGTCAAGTGATAGCTTTGCAACAATATTCAATTCGAACCCGATCACACAGGAGCAGATTCTCAAGTGGCAAGACGAAAGCTTTTACTAGCCGACGATTCGATCACGATCCAGAAAGTTGTCAATCTGACGTTTGCCGACGAGGGCATTGATGTCGTGACAGTTGGTGATGGCGACGCCGCTCTCACGCACATGGCTGCCGAAACGCCGGATATTCTGCTCGCCGATGTGAATATGCCCGGTCCGAACGGGTATCAGATCTGCGAACAGCTTAGGGCGAA
>JAQSDP010000119.1 GCA_029945985.1 bacterium
AAAATACACTCGGGCGGAAAAGGCCGCCGAGGTCCGTAAGGCGACGGTCGGCGTCGATGTCTTTCTCGAGTGGAACGGCGGCTCTCCCGACGATCTAGGTAATCGGCTTGAAGGGGCGAGCGGGAATGGCGTGCAGCTTCAAATGATCACGAACCGCGGCGTCAAGGTTTATCCCGGAGGCATGCCGGAAACCTTCTGTACCGACCATTGGCGATGCCGTTTTATGGCGGACGGCTCGAATGCAACGATCGGCACTGCCGAGATCATCGGCCTGCTGGAGCGCCTCGACGGGCTCGGGCTTGAATGCATCAAGACCGAAAACCTCTGCACGTTCGACGGACAGCTCGGGTATTCGCTCGGGCAGGGACAATAAAGAGCAAGCGAAATGCCGGACACTCTGACCGATCAAATACTACCTTCGAGCGAAAGTGCAGCGGACAAGTCCGAAGCCAACGACGGCCGTCTCAGACACTTCGTGATCAGCTGTTCCGACCGCGCTCTGCCGGATCTGGCCGCTCACGGCTTTTCTCGGGAAGAGATCCTTTCGCACGTCAATCTAGGCAACCTTGCATTAGCCGGTGATCTGAACTGTGCCAGCGCCATGCAGTTCGCGGTGGACGTCTGCGAGGTTGAAAGCTTATCAGTGATCGGGCATCTCGGGTGCCGAGCGATTGGTGCGGCGATGAACCGGCGATCGGCCATGCTGCTGAGACAATGGCTATCGCCGATCGCCGGGCTCGCTGCTAAGTATTCGGATATGCTTGGGGTTAGCGGGGACAGTCAAACCGTCCTCGACCGCCTTTCCGCGCTGAACGCCATCGAGCAGGCAGCACGACTGTGCCGTGGACTCGCGGTCAGTTCGGCGTGGCAGCGGAGACAGAAGCTGACTGTGAATGGCCTGATACTCGACCGCAACGGTTGTGTCCTTCCCCAGCCGACGTTCTCTGCCGCAGCCGTCGACGACATCGATCCAAACTTCCGCCAAGCGCTCGAAAACATCAGCCACCGAATCATTGCGTAGAGACTGTTTTGCCCGGAGTCGGTTTAAGGGGCGCTAGCGACGGCTTTGAACCAGAGTCTAGGTGGGTCGTGGCACTGACTATGTCCTGTATGGACAAAAGGGACGGTTTCCTCAAGTACGCGACGGGCAGCACCTGTGGCAGCGTCGTCGTCGGTTAGCCGCGCGCCAAATGAAACGAAACACCGAGTTGTCCTTAGCTCCTAATCTCGGTGTTTGTCCGCTCACGTCCTCGGACTCGCTATTTTACTTTGTCGAGCTTCATCTCGAAGAACTTCGTCCACGTTTTGGCGTCCCGAGAATATTCGCCTACTTCCTGCCAGGTCGAATCGGTGGCGGTGATGGTGTATTTGATGGTCATTCCGCCGGCTTCAAAACCCCACTCGAAATTCTCGCCGACGGCTTTGAAATCGTACTCGCCGCTAATGCCGCTGGCGAGGTAGGTCTTCATTCGGTAATTGCCGAACTTGGGATCGAACGACATCCCGGCGAGGGTTTCGTGTATCACCTTCCCTTCCGGGTTGGCGAACTTGCCTTCGATGAGGATTGCGAGGCCTTGTACCTTGCTCTGGACCGATTCGGTTCCGGTGAATGTTTCGCGCTTCGGCCCTTGTTGTATCCAGCCAGCGCCTTTCCATTGACCGACCAGCTTGTCGAGCTTTTTCATCTCGGCCTTCGCCGCGTCCGGCGATGGAGGCGCCTGAGCCTGTGATGTGGCCACTACCGCTGCGAGCATAAACATGACTAATAAGAGTGTTTTCATATTTTTAGCGAACCATGAGTTCACGGTCGAGTATGTTCGCGCTTGCAGGTCGCGTCTTGTGAAAACGCGACATCGGGTTATTTTTCTACTCAATGATGTGCCCGTGCTTGATCTTGTTCACGTTCTCTGCGAAAGACTTGGGAGATCGGTTGGTGAGGCTGACGACCTCGTGAGACAGGTGAGATTGATCGGCAAAGCCGAGGCTTGCGGCTCGTTCGGCCCAGGTGGAGGCATCGTCGCGGATAATATCGATCGCTGTCGCCCTGATCCGCCGCGCACGAATGTACTGCTTTGGCGACAGACCCGCACATTGCTTAAATCGCCGCTGAAACTGGCGCGTACTGAGGCCCAACTGCCGAGAAAGTTCGCCCACGCGGATCTCGCCCCGGTTTTCCTCGATGATCCTTACGGCCGCGGCGACCACTCCATCGGCTGAGTCCCTGCGGGCCGCGATATCGCGGACTCGGCTTGCGAATACGTGAGCGGCCTCCTCCAGATCCCCGGCCGAGGCCAATTCTTCGGCAAGTCCGCCAAGAAGCGCTGGGTTCGCATCGGCACCGAAGAAGCTCGTATCGATCATCTTCTTCGGGTCTTCGCCAAGTATGGACACGAGCGCTGCCGGCGAGATCCGCATTACCCAGACCGAATCGCCCGCCGTCATCGGTTTCGCGATGGTCTCCAGATGAAGTCCGCTCAAACCAACGACCCTGACTCCGTTTTTCACGTTTCGCACGCAGATCACCGACACGCATCCGTCAGGAAAGATCTCTTGTTGGAAGGATGGCGCCGTCTCAGGAACCGCGAACTCCCAAAGCTCAATATCACGCTTCGCAGCTGTTCGGGAGCCTCAAGTTCGCGGTAATACATCAGTTATGCGGACCACGATTTGGCGATATTGATATTTCGCCGCTCAAGTTCTGCGACGAACTTATCGGGGTCGATGGCAATCTCTTGCGGGGTCGCTCCCCGGGTGGATACTTCGCCCCGAGCCATCATCTGGGCGATGATCGACGCCGGGAAAGCGGTCGTCCGCATCATCGCGGAGAGTCCGGTAGATTCGTCGAGCTTATCCACGATGTCGTATGTGAGTGTCTTCCCGTCGCCCTTGAACTCCAGCCGGACCAGAACGTAATCCGGGCCGTCGGCGGGCAGGTGTTTTTGAAGAAGGTCGCCAAGGACCTTCCTGGGCTTAACGTTTTGGAAATCAACGACGATCTCTTCGCTCGAACACAGTCCGAGGTCGATCATGGTCTTGAACTTGTCGCAATGGCCGGCGTAGCGGATGGTCTTGTAGTCGAGGTCCTTGATCTTGCCAAGGAACGTGTCCGGCAAGGTCGACGTTCCGCCCGAGGTCTGAAACGCTTCGAGCGTCGGGAAGCCGTCGAACGAAAGGCTTTCGAGCTCGGTCATCGACGGGACTTCGACGATCCTTCCGTCACGGATCACACGGGCCACCTCGATGTATTCATTAATAAGGCCTTCGACCGAAAAGACGAGTTGATAATCGAGCGGCGGCTGAGGATCTTGCGGCAGGCCGCCAACGCGAATGTGAATCTCGTCGAGCCTATCAAACTGTTTCGCCCCATGCATCGCCAGGACCGAGACCATTCCGGGGGCGAGTCCGCAGTCGGGGATAATACTGATATCCGCGGCCTTTGCTTCTGCATCAAGCGCGAGCTGCTTGTCTACAACATAGTTGTTTCCGCCAAGGTCGCAGAAGTTCGCACCGGTCTCGATCGCGGCCTTCGCGAGCGACTCGTTAAACCAATAGTTGACGCAGGAAATTACGGCGTCGTGCCCGCGGAACAGGTCGACTACCTCGGCGTAGTTACCGGCGTCGATTTGCTTAGCGGTGATCCGGTCAGTGCCGATCTTCGCCGCAGCATTCGTTGCCAGATCGGCATGAAAGTCAGCGATCGTTACCGCCGTGACGTCGGGCGAATTGTGGATCAGGTCAAATGCCGCACCGTAACCCATACGGCCGGCACCGAGTACGAGGATCTTCATATCAGTTTGGAGTTTGGAGTCTGGAGTGATGAGTCGGGCTCATGCTGGCGACTCCAGACCCCTGACTCGCTGCTGTCTTTACCAGTCATCGTCTCCGTCGGGCTCTTGGGCCCTGACCATCGATTCGGCGAGGTCGTACACCTTCTTTTTCCATGCCCGCATTCCTTCGACAAGGTTAAGGGCTACCTGCGGATGTGCGGCGTTGCGCTCGAGTCGGATGACCTCAGTCGAGACCGTTACTTCGTCATCAGGATTTTCGATCACCGTCAGTTCGACCTTGGTGCCGACGTTAGGAAGTTTGCGCGGCAAGTACACGAGCGTTCCGATGGTGCCGACATTTTCCGTAAGGCCTTCTTCTCGTACCTCGGCCCCATTCTCGTCCTTCCAACGGGCGCGGATCGGAAACGAAACTACATATCTGGAGCCACCTCGGCGTTCCTGCATAGTGTTGACCTCGGAAAATCTGAAAACCTGGATTCGGCAAAAACCGGCGATATCGCGGCCTGACTTGGGTCAAAAGTGTACCAAAATCGAAAAAAAATGCCACCCGTAAGCGCCTCTGACTACAACATTTGTGTCCGAATGTCCTGTTTTCAGGCAGTCCGGCAGGTGGACACCACCCCAAAAGTGATGATAGCCTTTCACATTGTCCGGACACTGTCGTTCGCGACTGGCGGAATTCGCCGCCACCACTGTTATCCAAGTATCGCTTCCACACTTTCGAGCACGCTCGGGGGAATCGATGTTCCAGTCCGAAGCTCGGCGGGATATTTGGGTGACGATTTTGACAGGAGATTGATAATGAATAAATTCGTCAGAGGAGGAATGATCCTGACGGTTTCGAGCATGTGCGTTGCTTTTGTTTACGCAAGCTCAAACGAAACGGGAATCCTCAGTTCAGCGAACACTTCGCAAGAGATTTTTGAAAACGTAGATTCTGATACTTTTATCGCACCGGAAGTCCAGCAGACGCCGCAGCAAACCCAGGGCTCGAAGGCCAAGGGTAAAGTTGTAAAGACCGGATCGGTTCGGTCGACGGCTGCCGGAAGTTTCACTGCCACAGCTTATTGCCTTCGTGGCAGGACGGCAATGGGGCACGGGGTTCGCAAGGGCCTGATTGCAGCCGACCCGAGGGTTTTAAGACTCGGCAGCAAGGTCAACCTCGGAGCCGGCGCACACAGCGGTGAGTATCTGGTTTCCGATACCGGAGGCAAGATCAAGGGCCGCAAGATCGATATCTGGATGGCAAGCTGTGCCGAAGCTCGTAGTTTCGGCCGCCGGACTATCTCGGTAACACCACTTTAATCACAACTAAATATTACGCACGATATTAAAAAGCCTCGGGACAATTCCCGAGGCTTTTCCATCCGAATCGATATAATCTTTACACGTCAAGGTTCTTCACATCGAGAGCATTGTTCTCGATGAATTTACGCCTCGGTTCGACCTGATCGCCCATAAGGATGGTGAATAAATCCTCGGTCTCGATGGCATCCTCAATACGGACTTGGAGCAGCGTTCGCTTTTCCGGATCCATCGTCGTTTCCCAGAGCTGTTCCGGGTTCATCTCACCAAGGCCTTTATAACGCTGCATCGAAAGGTCTTTCTTGGCCATCGCGGTTACGCGATCTAGAAGCGCCTGCCGGTTGGCGATCGTTTCGCTGGTGCCGTTCTCGCCGAGGACGAACGGGCCCGAGAATCCTTCCTCCAGATCGCTCAAAAGTTCGACCGATTTTTGAAACTCGACATAGCTAGCAAGATTCCAATCAAAGATCACCTTTTGCGCGTTGGTCAGCGTGATCTCGATCTCGCAAAGTCCGTGTTCGAGGTCGGGTATCAGCTCGGTTTTGTAGCCGGCCGCGGCGATCTTGCCCTCGACCTCAGCCATCAACTCTTCCTGAGCGAACACCCGCTTGATCTTGACCTTGTGCCTATCGAGAACACCTTCCTTGCCAGCAAACGCGTCAAGTATTAACTGGGTCAAGCGTTTGTCATTGCCTAGTCGCCGAGCGAAACGCGACGAATAATTATCAAGCTCGGTCGTCTGCTCAAGCGCCTTTGAAAGTTCGCGGCCCTCGACCGTGCGGCCGTCGATCTGAACCTGCACGTCGTCTGTTCCCTGTCGCATAAGGTAACGGAACATCGCCTTTTCGTCTTTAATGTACTCTTCCTTGCGGCCCTTTTTTACCTTGTAGAGCGGCGGCTGGGCGATGTAGACATAGCCGCCATCAATTAGCTGCGGCATCTGGCGATAGAAGAACGTAAGCAGCAGCGTTCGGATGTGTGATCCGTCCACGTCGGCGTCCGTCATCAGGCAGACTTTATGATAACGGAGCTTGGTTATATCGAAATCCTCTTTACCGATACCGGTGCCAAGCGCGGTTATTAGCGCCT
>JAQSDP010000120.1 GCA_029945985.1 bacterium
TTGAGATGGCCGACAGCATCACTATCGACCCTCACAAATGGCTTTTCTCGCCTTACGACTGTGGAGCCGTTATCTACCGTGAACCCGAACTTGCAAGGACCGCGCATGCGCAGTCCGGATCATACCTCGACATCTTTTCGAACGAGGGTGCTAGAGGGTTTAACCCGGCGGACTATCAGATCCAGTTGACCCGGCGAGTACGAGGGCTTCCGATATGGTTTTCGCTGGCGATGCACGGCACAGATCGATATGCTCTGGCGATCGAACGAGGGATCGAGCTTGCACACATTGCTGCGCGTTTGATCAAGGACGATGAGCGGTTTGAGTTGGTAAGAGAACCGGGACTTTCGATCGTGCTCTTTCGCCGCAGGGGGTGGTCGGAGGATCAATATATTCAGTGGTGCCTGAAAAACCACAGGGAGGGATTGGCACTGGTTGCTCCGACGAAATGGCGAGAGGCCGGAACTACCGAAACCGTTACGCGTTTTTGTTTTATCAATCCTGATACGACGGAAGAGGACATCAGAATTATCCTGGACTCGATGTGAAGCAGCCAACGTTGCTAACCGCGGAATTCGGCCTTAGTATTGATAGAAAAGAAGTTGAGAGGTTAGAGAATATGGTTGAGACGATCGACCCGAAGATCACGGAGAAGGAAGCGGTACGCTGCGAACGCTGCGACCGGATGATGGGACATTACAACACCTTCGTTTCCCCAACGAATGAGCGGTCCACCATCTGCTGGCAGTGCCTCGCCCGCGACGAGAAAGGCTTTTTTGCTCATCGCGATTTCCGCCGCGGCGCCCGCAGCGGCTACATTCCAAGATAACTTCTGTGTCGGTAGCCCGCACGTAAGTAAGCGCGCCTGTTGTAAATGGGAGCCCTTACGCCGTGTGGGCTACTGACACTCTGTACTATGCCTGTAAGAAAGATCACCGAATATCCGGAAGCCGTTCTCGGAAAGGTCGGCGAGCCTGTGATCGAGTTCGACGACGCTCTTGCCGAACTTTGCGCGGATATGTACGACACGATGTACGATGCCGAGGGTGTCGGACTTGCGGCTCCGCAAATCGGGCTGAATATGCGTTTGTTCGTCATGGATTGCGACGGAGTCAAACTGATCGCCGCAAACCCCGAGATCATCCATACAGAAGGTGAACAATCCGGTCAGGAAGGCTGTCTTTCGGTCGGTAAAGTCCCCGCCGTGGTCACTCGTCCGATGAAAGCTCGGCTTAAGGCTCAGGACGAAAAGGGCGAATGGTTCGAGCAAGAAGCCGAAGGCTACGCCGCTCGCGCGTTCCTCCACGAAACTGACCACTGCGACGGCAAACTCTTCATCGATCACCTACCCAAACTGCGCCGCGATATGGTGGTCAAGAGATTTAAGAAAGAAAAACGCTGGTAGAGAAGCTACGACCCTGCGACACTACCTTCAGTTTCCTTGTCACTCTCCTCTTCCCCTTTCGGTATGAAGAAGTTGAGCTCGGCCGCTTTCTCGGGAGTGATCGCGACGCCGGCTAGTGAAGCAGCGAACGCGAGAACTGGATCAGTCCGCATTGCGAGTGCCGCCGGTGTAGGGCCGACTAGATGGTCGGGAGTAACGCCAATGCCTTCGAGCCGGTTGCCGTCGCTCATGATCAAGTCACCGATAGTGATGTTTACGGAAAAGTTTCGCGTGGCGATAAAATCGATCGAAGCAGTGCCCGCGTCCAGACTCATCCAAATTCCGCCTGACGTCATTACCGCACCCATGCTTGTGTCACCAAGCACCTTCCCGCGGTTCTCGATCTGGATCGTCCGGGAAAACACTTCCGAAGCAGAAGCCGATTGACTGTCTATGACCACCAACAACTCACCGGCGAACGGATTCTCAATCGGAGCCGCAAAACGTTCTTTCTTTCCGTCGCGTTTCACCTCGGTACCGACCTTCACCTTCCGATCGAAAAAATAACCGGTCAGGTACTGTTCGGTAGCGACATATCCGCCCCCGTTTCCCCTCAAATCAAAGACAAGCTTCTTGTAACCCGCGACCTCCTTCATCATCTTGTCGACCACCTCCTTCTCGACGACGAAAGTACGCAGCTTGCAAGTAATAACTTCTGGGGTTAACGTCCTACAAGTGTACGGCTTCGCTTCTTCTTCCTTCTTTCTCTTCTGTCGTTCCGCTTTCCTTTCTTCGGGTGAAAGGAATTTAGCCTTCACATCGATCGATTTCTTCCCATCGGCCTTTTCGACTTTGATGGTCAAGTTCTCCTGAGGATCTAGCGTGTAGATCAAATAGTTTATCGCCCAGAAATTAGATCGATTCGGAGATATTCCATTGATACTCTCTATCCGATCACCGGCTGCCAAACCGCTGGTTCCGGCGCCCGATTGCTTCGTTACGGCTGTCACAAAGCAATTTTCACCGATGATCATCATAGAAAAACCGTACTCGACGCGAAACAGCCTGTCGGGCGGGAAGAACACGGTGTGTGAATCGTTGAAATCGAGAAGAAACTGCGCGATCGTCCGGTGGATCTGCCAGCGATAGTCCTGTTGCTTGATCAGCTGTTCAGCCGCTATATACTTCTCACTCAAGTTGAGTCCTCGGAAATCGGGATCAAAATAATATCGCTTGACAATATCGTTTATAGCCTTCAGCATCGCCAATCCATCACGGCGGTTTACCTTCGGGTCCGATTTCTTGTCATATTGTTTCCCATCCTGCGCATTTACTGAGCAAAGGGTCGAGAGGGAAAAACCAGCAAGCAAGAACGCGATTAATAGGCGACGTGGTTGGTAGAACATGATTAAATGTGTGGCTTGAGGCTAGCAAGATTAAAGTACAAGGATTAGTGCACCATTTCAAATGATCCGCCTATCTTGTAAGGCAATCATCTTTTGAACCGCTCGATGTCAATTGCAAAAAAATTAGCACGGAACTTATTGGGGATGGCCAGAAGAGCTCGTTGGTATCCTCTCCTTCTTCGCCCGCCAATGTTGCTATACTTGAGGGATGCAATGTCCGATAGATCAAGAGACGCTGATGATGACCGAGCGACAAGGGATCGAGATCGATTATTGCCCGAAATGTAGAGGCGTCTGGCTCGACCGTGGTGAGCTCGACAAGCTGATAGAGGGCGGAAATCAGTCACGCGAAGAAGTTCGGCAAGCCCCTCCGAGAGAAGCTCCCCCGAGCTCTTATCAGCAACCGCAGTACAAAAGGGATGACGACTACTATTACAAGAAAAAGAAGAAGGACTCGTTTCTCAAGGACCTATTCGACTTCTAGATAGGAAAGTCGTCCGATATACCGGCAGTTCCTTATCCTCAACCGCCTTCTCCCGTTCGGTCTTGATGGGGAACGGGTTGAGATCGGTGGGCGCTTCCTGAAAACTCGCGTCGGCTCGGAAGAGAGCGAACATTTCTTCGGCCAGGGATTCGATATCGGTCTGAATGAACACCCGGCCGTCGGGCGCAAGGTGTTTGGAGATCGTGTCGACCATTTCCGGGTTCACCATTCTGCGCTTGGAATGTTTCCTTTTGAACCACGGGTCGGGGAATTGGATGGTGACGGTCCGCAAAACGCCAGGCGGAATTCCCTCCAGTAGCTTTTCGAGCCAGAGCATCGCGTTGCAGAACGCGTAGTGAAGATTCATCAGCCCCGCTTCGGCAGCAAGTCGGTTCGCCTCTTCGACGAGCGGCTCGCGAATCTCCACACCGATGTAATTCCACGCAGTTTCAACCTCAGCCATCCGAAGCAAAAATCGTCCCCGAGCACATCCGATATCAAGAAGCAACGGCCTTCCCGGATCGGCGAATACTGACTCGATATCGATCGGGCGCGGCGATTGCCGATAATAAGGTGACAGCGGATTGACGTGTTGGTGAACGCGGACTCTTGCCATGAAAACTAGGCTCGTCCCGTGATGCGAAAGATGGCAAACAATGCCTCGGCAATGTAGATGGCGATCGCGATTATGCCGAGCGTGTTGACGATCGAGTTGGTCTTCCGAGGGTCGGCGGCGAGATCTTTCGGCACCTGGAAGAACGCGTAAACGGCTCCGACAAGAAATCCTCCGGCGTGCGCAAAGTTGTCGACGATCTGATAGGCGATGACTCCAAAGCCAGCGATAAACGCTACGTTGATGAGAAGACTTTTGAGGAAGCCAGGCGGAAGCTGCTGCTTTCTCCTGTAAGCGTAGATCAGAAGATAGCCGAAGATTCCCATGATGCCGCCGGAAGCTCCTGCGGCCTGCTCTATTGGGCTGAGCAAAAGGCTAGCCGTACAGCCACCAATGATCGACAGCACGAAAACGATCGCCAGATGGGCTCGATTCGAAAGGTACTCGACAAGTCCGCCCAATCCATAAAGGGCATTTCCGTTCAGGAAGATGTGAAGCAGGTTAATGTGCAGTGCACCGGCTGTCAAAAGCCTCCAATATTCACCATTCTCGACGATAGAACTCCGGACGAATCCGGCCGCGAGGAGCGACACATCGAATCCAACCGATCCTTGGGCGACAAAAACGGCGATGATCGATCCCAGAAGGATCATCGTGTAGTAAGGAGTGACAGCTGCCGAACGCTGTGCGAACTCGATGGCCTCGGGTGTTGGCGTCAGGTCTTCAAGCTTCAGGCTGCGTGCGTAGTAGAGGCCGTACAGCCCGGCTGCGAATCCGAACAGGCCGAGGATAAAAAAGATGCTTCGGAACAGGACCGAGAAGTCTGGGTCCGCACCAATTATCGCGAAAAGAAGGAGCCATCCGACGTGAACGGCCACGACGAATCCGCCGATCCCGATCGCCCACCAGGCCTTCTTTCGGATCGACTTCTTCTGAGCGGCGAGATAGTCCTCAACCGATATCTCCGGCTGTGGCTCGTCTTCTTGCTTAGGCTGAAACTCGTATGACATCAAATAGCGAGGCCGCCGTCGGCTTGCAGGACCTGACCGGTAATGTAGCGAGCAGTCAGCAGGAAGCACGCGGCATCTGCGACCTCCTGGACTGAACCGAAGCGTGCGAGCGGTATCGCTGAAAGGATCTTCTCGCGGAAATCGGCATTCATCTCCGCCGTCATTTCGGTCTCGATCATTCCGGGGGCCAGTGCGTTAACGGTGATGTTGCGGCTCGCGACCTCTTTCGCGAGTGATTTCGTCAACCCGATCATTCCTGCCTTCGAGGCGGAGTAGTTCGACTGGCCCGTCATTCCTACAACTCCCGAGATCGAGGCTATGTTCAGGATCGAGCCGCCGTTTTCGTTCTTCATCATCGGCCGCAGCACGGCTTTCGAGAAGTTCCATGCACCTTTGAGATTTGTATCTATGACGGAGTCCCAATCGTCCTCTTTCATCCGCATGATCAGTTGATCGCGCGTGATGCCGGCGTTGTTGATGAGATAGCCGATGGAGCCGAACTCGGCCGCGACCGCTTTCACGAATTCAGCCGAGGCTTCCGTGTTCGCCACGTCGCACTGAGCTGCATATGCCTGCACACCCAGGGCTTCGACCTCAGCCCTCAACTTTTCAGCTTCGTCTGCACTCTTTGCATAGTTGAATGCAACGTTCGATCCACGGCGTGCGAGGTCCAGCACGATCGCCTTGCCGATCCCGCGTGTCCCGCCTGTGACGATCGCGGACCGCCCTTCAAATTGCTTTTCGCTCAAGTTATTCTTTTCTCCGACAATTGGTATAAGGTTCGATTCTAGGTTGCCGTCCGTCACGCGTCAAAAACGTGCGTTGGACTGCATCGCTGATATTACTTATATTCGAGTCACAATGAGAACCTTGGCACTAGTATTCGCTCTCTGTTTGTCCGTGTTTGCGCAGAACTCGATAACGCACATCCGCAATGTGACGATCGTCGATGGGACGGGGAAACCGGGCTTCATCGGTGACGTAACCATCAAGGGAAGCACCATCTCAAAGATCGGCAAACCGAACTCGGCGAAACCCAAGACGGGTGAGACGGTCATCGAGGGAGCTGGCCTTGTGCTCGCGCCCGGATTCATCGACATCCACAATCACAGCGAATCGGGCCTACTCCGCGAGGGCGTTGCTGCAAATCAGGTGTCTCAGGGGATCACTACGGTGATCGTCGGACCCGACGGTGGTTCACCTGAATCGATCGGCGACTATTTTTCGAAACTCGACGGCAAGATCGGGATCAACGTCGGCGCATTCATCGGCCACGGCACGATC
>JAQSDP010000121.1 GCA_029945985.1 bacterium
TTGGGTAGCCACTCAGGTTTCTGGATCGATCTCAGATCGATGGAACAAGGATCATCTGCACCCGGCGGTTGCGGGCCTTCGATGCGTTAGTGGTATTTGGCGCGACCGGCAGCGTGGCACCAAGGCCGCGCGGCTCGATACGTGAATCTGAAACACCGAGCTGGCTCAACCGCTCCGCGATCGCCTTTGAACGCTGATCGGTCAATGAGGATAGCTCACTCGGATCTCCGGTCGCGTCGGTGTGAGACTCGATCTGAACGCGGTAATCGGTGTTGCTCACCAGCAATTCGCCCAACGACGTCAACCGAGCATTCGCGACAGGAGCGAAAGTCGTAGCCCGCGGGCCGCTCCAATAGGTCTCGGCGAGCGTCAACACGATCCCGCGTTCGGTCTTAGCGACAGTACCGAATCGGCGAAGGGACGCGATCAAGCTCGCTTCATTCGACCTCAACGCGTCGAGCCGAGCCTCTCGCTGGCGCTGTTCCTGGGCATTTCGGCCGGCATCCTCAATGGCCGTGACACGTGCCGTAGCCGTTTCCGCTTCGAGCCGAGCCTTGCCCAGATCCTCTCGAAGCCTGCCATTCTCAGCCCGCAATTCCCGAGCCTGTGTCGAAAAATTCCCAACGTCCCGCTGAGCCAGCTCCCGCGCCCGAGTCTCGTCAGCCAACTGCCTCTTCAGACCCTCGATCTCAGATAGCGCAGCAGAAAGCTGGTCCTCGATCTTTCGGACCTCCGCATCGTTTCGGGATTGTTCGTTGCGCTGTTCCCGAGCTTGTCGCCGAACGAGAGCCGTTGCCTCGGCCTTTACCGCCGTGCTGATGGCTTTACGCGCCGTGATATCCACGTCGTCTTCCTTACGGCCGGCCCTCCAAGATTCCTCCGCGTTTGCATAAAGGGTCTCTGCCTCGCGAAGATCCTCTATAGCGTCGCGGTCGGCTCCGGCGTACTTCGCAAGTGCGAGAGCCTGTTTAGCCTGAAGCACCGTGGAAGGTGTCTTGGAATAATCTATCTCCGCGATTTCCGGCGTCCTTGTGTCCCGAAAGAAGTCGCTCGAATTACCGAAGTACTGAACGGACGGAGTCGTTTCGATCCGTCGTCCGCTGACGGCGGTCGGATTCAGATTCTCCAGCATTATCTCCTGGCTCGGCCTTGAGACCAGAAAATGAGGCTCTGCCGTGATGATGAGAGCGAAGTTTTGCAGCGGAGTGGTCACGCTGATCTTAGAATCAAATTCCCAAAACCCTCGACGCTTTATCTCCCCAAGGTTCGCGACCTGTCCATCAGGCGAGATCGCCCACAGTACGTATGTTGCATAGCCCCGGCCAAGCTCAAACGGCCGCGGCATCTTCGAAACCGATAGCTCAACCTCGGTCCCGTTGCGGCTAGTTCGCTTTACCTTTGCCTCTCCCCTCATACGCGGGTAACGAGTCGTTCCGCGGAAATTAACCAGCACTTGCTCATCAAGCGGATAAGTGACCGCGGTCGTCCGACGAGCAACATCGACCTGTGCGATGGCAGCAAAACTGCATAGAAGTAAGAAGACGAACGTCGAGACTATCTTTAAAAGAGGTAAGTTGTGCATATTTTCACCGAGAGACTGGCGCTAGTGAAAAAGATGCCACACTGCGTTGGGAGGTTGCAACATAAGGCCTTTTGGACATAGCGGCGACGCGTACACTATATTTAGACATTCGTTTCATAGGGTGGTAAATGCAGGATCTCAAACGATTGCTCAAGTACGTAAGGCCCCACTGGCTCAAGTTCGCAGCCGCCATAGGAGCGATGGTCTTGGTCGCGGCGTTTGAGACGGCCACTGGAGCCCTACTCGTACCGATCTTCGATCAATTTCTGCCCCCTGCAGCCGGCGATACCCAGACGATCTTCGATTTGAATAGCCTCGTCCCCCGAGACGACTGGTATCGGGCGTGGCTGGTTATCTCTGCTCTATTACTTAGTTTTACCGTTTGCAAAGGCGTCGCAGAGTATTTTTCCTCGTATTTGATGGCAAAGATCGGGCAAGCCGCGGTTTTTGATCTCCGGCAGCAATTGTACGATCACCTTTTGCGACAACCGGCATCATTCTTTGAGAGACATCGCACAAATTATCTCGTGTCGCGAATAGTAGTAAGCTGTTCCGCGATCGAGCAGGCCGTCTCTGCAAATCTCCGTGACGTACTTCGAGAATTCCTGATCCTGATCTTTCTGCTAAGCGCTGCATTCTATTTGAATTGGCGACTGATGCTCGGAGCCATTCTTATAGGTCCGATCATCGCGTTTCTAACGACTCGATTCAGCAAAGGGCTCAGACGTTACGCCGACCAGTCGTTTGAGGGCAATAAACTACTAACCGACACTGTTCAGGAAACATTGTCGAACCAGACGATAGTTAAGGCGTATCGAGCGGAGGAACGGGAGAACGAGCGATTCTCACGTGTAGCGCGAATAATCGCGAAAGCTAATTTGCGTTCGGGGCGACTTGCCGCAGTATCGCCACCCACTATCGAAACGATCGGCTTCGTGGCGCTAATGGTGCTTCTGTACTTTGGGCTCAGAGAAATAAATGCCGGACGTTTGGACACTGCTCAATTCGGAGCATTCATGTACTTCCTTTTTCGTAGCTACGACCCGATGCGGAAGATCTCGCGGCAGCATAATGAGATCAGCAAAGCCTTTGCTGCGGCCAAGGATGTATGGGATGTCCTCGACGAAAGCGATATCCTTCCCGAGAGGCCGAACGCCGTTGAGCTTAAGCCCTTGAATGATCGACTTGAGCTTCGGAGCGTTTCCTTCGCATATCAGAATGATGACCGCAAGATCCTCGACGGTGTTTCGCTTATCGTTGAGAAAGGATCCGTTGTTGCTCTGGTCGGGGAAAGCGGCGGCGGCAAAACGAGCCTCATCAAACTGGTTCAGAGGCTGTACGACCCGACCGAGGGCAGCATTTCGTGGGACGGTACTGATCTTCGTGACGCCAAGATCGGCAGTGTCCATCGGCAGATCGCCCTGGTGACACAGGAGACGGTACTTTTCAACGACACCGTTAAGTACAATGTTTCTTACGGTAAGCCGGATGCGACGGACGAGGAGATCCGCGAAGCAGCCCGCATAGCTTTCGCCGAAGATTTTATAGAAGAATTGCCCAGCGGTTACGACACACTCGTGGGCGAACGAGGAACACTGCTATCGGGCGGTCAGCGCCAGCGAATTGCGATCGCCCGGGCGGTCCTCGTTAACGCACCGCTTCTTATAATGGACGAGGCTACTTCGGCACTAGACACCGAATCGGAAATGCTCGTTCAGCAGGCCCTTGAGAATTTGATGAACAACCGTACTTCGATCGTGATCGCCCATCGGCTTTCGACCATCCGGAAAGCGGACAAGATCGTCGTGATGGACCGCGGCACAATTTCGGAGACCGGCACGCACGCCGAACTTCTGGCCCTTGACGGTAAGTACCGAAGGCTTTACGAACTGCAGTTCGCGGGTGAAGATGAAATCTCGCAAAACGTAACAGTATGAGATCAATGACAGGCTTTGGACGCGGCTCGGCGTCCGGTGAGAATTTTTCCGTCAACGTTGAACTTAAAACGGTCAATAATCGTTTTCTGGACGTAAATCTTAGACTTTCCGGTGAACTGCAACAGCTCGAATCACGGCTGAAGCAGCTCATCGGAGAGCGGCTTTCTCGCGGCCGTGTTGAGGTCAATCTTCAGTACGACGAAAGCGACGAGATCACGTATGAACTCAATCGCCCAATGATCGCGGGCTATCTGGCGGCGATGAAGCAGATGCAGGAAGAGTTTAGCCTTAACGGTGAGCCTGACCTGAACGTGGTCGCGCGGCTACCGAATGTCGTTGTGCCGAAGAAAGATGAAATAGATCCGACCTTTCTCGAGGGGATCGAATCCGCCCTATCGGATGCTCTCGACGATCTTGAAAAGATGCGCGAAAAGGAAGGCGAGCTCCTGAAAGCCGAACTCGGATCGCTGATCGACGGAATCGACGGTAGACTCCCGTCGATCGAATCTGAGTCGGCTAACGTCGCTGAGGAATATCGAATCCGACTCACGAAACGCATCGGTGACATGATCGCCAAAAGCGAATCGCAGATCGAGCTAGATCAGGGAAGACTGGCGCAGGAGATATCATATCTGGCGGATCGCGCTGACATTTCCGAGGAGATCACGCGACTTCGAACCCATCTGGGACATTTCCGGTCGATCATGTCCGACGAAAAAGAGGTGGGAAAACGACTCGATTTTCTTACCCAAGAACTCAACCGCGAGGCAAATACCATCACTTCAAAAACCTCGAACATGTCCGTCAAAGAGAATGCTCTGCAGATAAAAAGTGACATCGAAAAGATCCGCGAGCAGGTCCAGAATATCGAGTAATGAAGGGACACCTGATCATTATTAGCTCGCCATCAGGAGGCGGAAAGGGCACGCTCATCAAGGAAGTTCTCGAGCGAGTGCCTAATCTCGGTTACTCGGTGTCGCTGACCACCCGAGCTCCCAGATTCGGTGAAGAAGACGGCCGCCACTATCATTTCGTCTCGAAGGAGGAGTTTCAGGACGAGATAGAGAATGACGGATTCCTTGAGTACGCTGAGGTCCATGAGAACCTTTACGGTACGGCAAAATCGCAGATCGACAGGATCACCGCTGGCGGCCGCGACGTGATCCTCGAGATCGATGTCCAGGGTGCGGAAGCCGTGATGCGCTCGGTTCCGGACGCAGTCAGCATTTTCATTCTGCCTCCTTCTTACGAGACTCTCAGAGCCCGACTCACCGCGCGTGCGACCGAGAAACCGAACGACCTGGATGTCCGCCTTCGAAATTCTCTTTTCGAGGTTTCGCGTTATAGCTTATTCAAATATGTGATCATCAACGACGAAGTTCACTCCGCAGCCGCGAAACTCGCTTCGGTAATCGTCGCCGAACGGCAGCTCCGCAATAGACAATCGGAGTCGATCCAGGGTATCCTAGATAGTTTCGAACGGTCGAACGTATGATTCGAGGAGATTTACGCAGCTTATGGCTCAACAACCGATAGAAGCACTGGATCCAGAAGAGATGGACGACGAAGTTATTGATCCACCAACGATAGATTCAAAATACCGCATGATCTTGCTCGCGGCGCAGCGAAGCAAGCAGTTACAGCGTGGGGCCATTTCCCGTACAGATATCGATATGCGGAAACACAAAGCAACACGCGTTGCGATGCGTGAACTTGAGGAGAAGAAGGTTAACTTCAAGATCCTCGACAACTAGTTGAGAACGAACGGAAAAAGCCGCCCTGAAAATACTTCAGGACGGCTTTGTGTATTGTCGGAACACCCTCTGGTCGGTCGCTGTAACGCCCACTGGTTCTCAATAGGTTAGTTTCAGATAGAAACGTCCGGCCGGGACTCGGTTTGGTACTCCTCTGGGTGATCCGTAAAAGAGCTTACCGGTTGATCGCGTCTGCAACGTCTTCTACTGCATCTGATACCTTACGCTTCACCTTTCCCCAACCTTCCTGAGCTTCACCACCAGCATCCTGAGCTTCGCCTTCGGCCTCAAGCTCCCGATCGCCTGTAGCCTCACCAAACTTGTCCTTGACGGTGCCTTTAGCCTGTTCCCATTTACCCTTTACTTCGTCGTTATTGAATATTGCCATTTTTTCTCCTCCCCGTAAGTAGCTCTGTACGTTCTCCGTACAAACTTCTTGTTCACTAATTAGGTTGCAAACACGATGCCAAAGCAAAAAGCGTCCCGAAACTGGCGACGCTTTTGTGAAGAATTCTGTTGAAGATTTACATTCCCTTGTAGTTCGGCCCGCCGCCGCCCTCGGGAGTTACCCAGTTGATGATCTGATAAGGATCCGCGATGTCGCAGGTCTTGCAGTGAACACAATTGGAGAAGTTCACTTTTAGTTCTTTCCGTCCGTTCCTTTCTTCCATCTCATAAACGGCCGCCGGGCAAAATCGCTGGCATGGATTGCCGTACTCCTCAGCGCATCGAGTGGCACAGATCTCCGGGTCGAGCACGTGAAGATGCGACGGCTGGTCTTCATTGTGCCCGACGCCCGCGTGGTAGACGTCGGTGATCTTATCGAACGTCAAGTCTTTGTCGAACGGAACGCTCTTATAGCGATCGAG
>JAQSDP010000122.1 GCA_029945985.1 bacterium
AAAACCGGGCGCAACGAGCAGTCCGCTGGCGTCAAAAACCTCGCATCCTTCAGGCGGAGCCTCACCATTCTGAAGCCAGCCTTTGACGATACCGTCCTCAATAAGCACGCTCATCCCCGTATTCTCCGGAGCAAGCGGGTCAATAAGATGTCCGTTGGAAATAAGAAGTTTCATTATTAAGGCAGCTTCGCCCGGCGTGAAAATGCCAGCCAAGCTGTCACCAGCAGAATGAGCAGATAGTAAACGATTGATGTTGCCACGAACGCCAGTCCAACAAGGATCTGCGTATGGTGGCCACCGGTATCGTCCTGAAGCGCCATAGCCTTTCTTACAGTCGTTTCCAATGTTGACGGATTAGTATGGGGCTGGAACCTTTGTCCGTCCCAATAGAAGAACTGGTTCTCGTTTGCGGTATCGTAGATCACCAGTTTTCTGGCTTGCCCTTCTACGAAAAAGGCAACGTGTGTACGCAACGAGTTGTCTATGTGAACGTACTCGATGTTCAGAACCTCTCGTTTATGGTTATTCGAAGAAATAAAAATTCTCAACCGCGTATCGCGGAGATCGGTTAGATTCGGTTCCGTCGTTAGAGTGAGTCGATCGATGACTCCATCGCCATCAACGTCCCAGCGGCAGTTTTCGACAGGATAGCAATCATGAGTTTTCGCGATTGACCCGTAATAGCGGGCGTAGCCGAAGAGGAACGCTCCAACGATGACGGGAATGAGAAATGCAAGGACAAGGGCGCGGCAGGTCGCGCGGCCGGTCTTCACTATGAAGCAGTTGGGCATTGATCTTTGTTGAAAGCCAAGCGGTTAGGCCGCATGAAGCAACGTTTCGCGGACCTGTGGGGCGATCTCAACCGGATAGAAACAGCTCGCCGGGTATACATAGTCTTCGCCTGATTCGTCAATCACGCGGATGTAATCGTCCTTTTCGGCGGTCTCGTCGGGCAGGACCTCATAGATCTTTCGCACCTCGAGGTCTTCACATCCTTCGTTGTCGATACAAAGTACAAATTTTACGTTCTCGGTATCCATTTCAAACCCTTTAGTCGAGGAAGAATTTGATCTTCATCTTTCGTTTCCCAATGCCGTGAGCCTCGTACCAATGCACCTCTGCAAGTCGCATTCTACCATTTCTTAGCTGTACGTTGGCCTTTCCTTTCAGCTTACGCCATCGCCCTCGTCCGAACTGTTTGCGAAGCAATGCCAGCTCCCGAATCGATGGACCTGCGGCGATTGTTTCGGTGTCTTCGATCGGGCCGACGACCTCGAAAGCCTCATGCATTTCCCATGCTCCCGCCGGTCGAAAGATAGAGCACCGCCATTCGCACCGCAACCCCGTATTTTACCTGGTCGAGGATCAGCGAACGCGAGCTGTCGGCGACGTCGGAGGCGATCTCGATGCCGCGGTTCATCGGGCCGGGATGCAGCACTATCGCGTCCCTTTGCGCTAAGTCTAGCCGGGCCGTCGTCAGGCCGTAATGGATCGAATATTCGCGAAGTGTCGGAAAATAGGCCGAATCCTGCCGCTCACGTTGAATGCGAAGGATCATCACCACGTCCGCACCCTCGATCGCGTCTTCGATATGCGGGCACATCATGAGGCCGCTCTCGACAAGGTATCCGAAATCGTGCGGCACGAGTGTTCCCGGGCCTGCAACCTTTACCGTAGCCCCTAATTTCGTAAGGAGATGGATGTTCGACCTGGCAACCCTTGAGTGCAAGATGTCGCCGATGATCGCCACCTTCAGCCCGTCGATCCTGCCCTTGTGTTCGCGGATCGTCATCGCGTCAAGTAGTGCCTGAGTAGGATGCTCATTGGCACCATCGCCGGCATTCACGATCGCTGCCCGACTAACCTTCGCCAATTGATGCGGAACCCCCGCCGATCCATGACGCACGACGATGCAATCCGGATCCATCGCATCCAGATTCAATGCCGTATCCACCAAAGTCTCGCCCTTCGTCACGCTCGACGAGGATACGCTGATATTCACGGCATCGGCCGAAAGTCTTTTCGCCGCTATTTCAAAGGATGTGCGTGTACGTGTGGAATTCTCGAAGAAGAGATTGATGACCGTCTTGCCGCGCAAAGTCGGCACTTTCTTGATCTCTCGCGAGTTGATCTCCCGAAAGTTCTCAGCCGTATCGAGAATACCCCGGATCTCCGCGGCGTTCAGATCGCGGATCCCGAGCAAGTCTCTCCTTCTAAAAGGCTTTTCCATTCACCTACAAAAAAAGCAAGGCATCGGGCCTTGCTTCTCAGAAATTCATTCGCTGGGCCTCTCGAAGATCCCCACAGCCTCGATATCGTCAAACTCTTTCAGCATCACTTTGATGATCTCCGTAGCCTTCGTAGGAACGACTTTGCCAACGAAATCTGCCTGAATAGGCAGTTCGCGATGCTCTTTTCCGCGATCTATCAGTACCGCAAGCTGTACCCGCCGAGGCCTACCAAAATCCATCAATTGGTCCAGCGCCGCCCGGATCGTCCGGCCGGTGTAGAGGACATCATCGACAAGCACGACGCATTTGCCGTCGATATCTTCCGCCAATTCGGTGCGGTTGACGATCGGATTGGCCCCTACTGTTGAGAGGTCGTCGCGATAGAGTGTTATGTCGATGATCCCGTAGATCGGCCGCGTGCCTTCGTTTGCTTCTATCTTATCCCTCAGCCGCTCTGCGAGCGGAACACCGCGGCGGCGGATGCCAACCAAATAAATGTTCTCAGCACCGTGGTTCGCTTCAACGATCTCGGTCGCCAATCGAGAAAGAGCCCGCTCCATGCGGGTCTCGTCCATGATTCTGGACTTCTCTATTAGTGTTGCTTCGACGTCACCCATTCGAGTGCAAATCGTAGCAAACCTAGGGTGAATATCAAAACTAGTGACCTGAGCTTCCGGAAAGAGAACAGGTAATCTACCATTTAGCATTCCGATATGGGATTCCTTTGGGAAAAAATCGCACGTCGCGCGATGTTCGGTCTCGACGCGGAGGTCGCACATGAGTTGGGAATGACTGCTCTGCGATCCGGCCTCGCGGCGCCGTATTATTCCGATGCCGCTAGTCTTCCGATCGGTCCCCTCAAGCGATTCGGTGTCGAGTTTTCCAACCCCGTCGGGGTCGCGGCCGGTTTCGATAAGAACGGGGTCGCGGTTAATCAACTCGCTTCGCTCGGGTTCGGCTTTGTTGAGGTCGGTACAGTTACTTATAAGCCGCAAACGGGAAATCCGAGGCCGCGGATGTTTCGACTTCCTCAAGATGAGGCACTTATCAACCGACTCGGGTTCAACAATGAAGGAGCGGAAGCGGTTGCCGCCCGGCTCTCGAAACTGAAACGGATTGGTATTGTCGGAGTAAACATCGGGAAGAATAAGGACGTTCCGATCGAGGAGGCTACAGAGAATTATCTCGCGTCGTTTAGCTTGCTCGCCGATCATGCGGACTATGTTGCGATCAATATTTCGTCGCCGAACACGCCAAATCTCAGGGAATTGCAGAGGTCTGAGAATCTCGATGAACTGCTCAGTACACTTTCGCAGGCAGCCAAAAATAGGGTTCCGTTGCTGGTAAAAATCGCCCCTGACATCTCGGAAGCTGAGATCGAGGCGGTCGTAGATATATGTGTAAAGTACGAGATCGCAGGGATTATCGCGAGTAACACGACGATTAGCCGTCCAGGATTGACGTCGGAAAATGTCGAAGGCATAGGAGCAGGCGGACTTAGCGGACGCCCGCTGCGAGACAGGTCGACGCGAGTGATCGAGACGGTTTATCGGAGTTCTAACGGCCGACTTACGATCATCGGAGTCGGCGGTATATTCACAGGAGATGACGCGTTTGAGAAGATCGAGGCCGGGGCTTCGCTGGTTCAGGCTTACACCGGATTCATCTATGGCGGCCCAACGTTCGCTGAAGATGTGAACATTCGATTGGCTTCCATCCTCAAGGAAAGAGGATTCTCGACACTCGACGAAGCCGTCGGAAGCGGAGTCCCGGACCGGTAATCCCGTGCGGGATTGGTTGACTATGGGTTTCCAGCCGATATAATACAAGGTTTGTCCCTGAGAACGGCTGAATACCGCTTTGAGACTATTGAAATGAACATCGATCTCAACAGCTTTGAAAGGGAAAAAGCGATCGATGAAACGCTGCAGATGGGTGGTGTCGATCTTGGGCTTGCGAATGCGAGAGTAGGGTCGGCGATCAGATTGGACGGTAAGGCCGTTAAGAGTGCAGGAGTCATCGCCCTCACCGGCCGGTTGTCCGGGAGCGTTGAACTCGACTGCGACCGCTGCCTTGAGCCAGTGGAGCGACCGTTGGATATTGAACTTGATCTTGAGTTCGTTCCGAATCAGCGGCTTGCCGATAAGGCAAATGTTGAGCTCCATCCGGACGATCTGAAGCGGGACGAGATCGACGGGAGCGAGATCGACTTGGTTGACATTGCAAGAGAGCAGATATTGCTCGATCTGCCCCACCAGTTTTTCTGCATGGACGATTGCAAAGGTTTGTGTGAGAAATGCGGCGCGAACCTGAATTTGAAAGTTTGCGACTGTGAAGATAATGAGATCGACCCGCGATGGGCGGGTCTGCAGAATCTGAACTAGAATTTCATTGAAGAGATCGAGGGATCTCAGGAGTCTAAAATGCCAAATCCTAAACGACGACATTCCCATGCGCGTACCCGCGAAAGAAGAGCCCATGACGCTCTCAAGACGCCTCAGTTCTATCTCGACAAAGATACGGGCGAAGCCAAGGTGCCGCACCGCATTGACCCGAAAACCGGAATGTACAAGGGCCGCCAGATAATCGACGTCAAGGACGCCGAGTAGGGCTTTTGAGTTTTCGAATCGATTCGGTTCTAATTTCATCAATGACTCAACTCAACGCGGGCATCATCGGGATGGGCCACTCGTACCCGGAGGGCATTTTGACCAATGCGGATCTGGAAAGAATGGTGGAAACATCCGATGAGTGGATAACTTCGCGCACCGGTATCAAGCAGCGCCACAAGGCCGCTGACAACGAGTACACCTCGCAGTTCGGAACCGCCGCCGCAAAGCAGGCGATCGAGCGCGCGGGATTGAAGCCGGAGGATATCGAGATCATCGTCTGTGCGACGACGACGCCTGACCAGATAATGCCGTCGACCGGTGCCTTGATCCAGGCTCAACTCGGAGCGGTGAACGCTGCCGGGATGGACGTCTTTGCAGCCTGTTCGGGATTTCTGTATGGGATCACGATGGTCGAATCGATGATCCGTACCGGGGCGATCAAGTACGCCCTGGTCATTGGGGCCGAGGTCCTGACGAAGTACGTCGACTACACCGATCGTGGTACCTGTGTGATCTTCGGAGATGGAGCAGGTGCTGCGGTTCTTGGACCGGTTGAATCGGGGAAGGGAATTCTCGCGACGAAGATCAAGTCTGACGGCCGTTACGAAGAGCAGCTTTATGCTCCCGGTGGCGGTACAAAGCTCGGAACGAGTCACAAAACGATCGATGAGGGCCAGCACTTCTTCAAGATGAAGGGAAACGAACTCTTCAAAGTTGCGGTGCGCTCGATGGCCGACATTTCTGCCGAGATGTTGGAAAAGGCAGGTCTTACCGTCGATGACATCGACCTCGTTGTTCCGCACCAGGCTAATCAGAGGATCACCGACGCAGTTGCCTCGAGGCTCGGCGTGTCGGAAGAGAAGGTATATTCGAATATCGCGCTCCTCGGCAACACTTCGTCCGCGTCCATTCCGATTGCCATGGACGAGTGTATTCAGTCGGGCCGTATCAAAGAAGGATCTAAGGTGCTCCTGACTGCATTCGGCGGCGGCGTTACTTGGGGAGCGACGGTACTGCAATTCTGATGGGTAAGATCGCATACTTATTTCCCGGCCAGGGATCTCAGGCCGTGGGAATGGGCAAAGATTTGTTTGATAATTTTGCATCGGCTCGCGAAGTGTTCGAGCAGGCAGATGAGGCTTTGGGCTTCTCGTTGTCGGAGATGTGTTTCTCCGGCACGGAGGAAGATCTGGCACTGACGGCGAACACGCAGCCCGCGATCTTGACGACGTCGATCGCAGCATTTCGAGCGATGAAGTCTGAAGGATTCGCCGACCCGGATCTTGTCGCTGGCC
>JAQSDP010000123.1 GCA_029945985.1 bacterium
CGCGGCGGTTCCCGGAACAAGAGATACAAACCAGCGATGCCGCCAAACGTAATCAGCGGATTCGACATCAGCCAATTGAAAATTCCATCGACGCCCGAGCCAACCGTTCCGCCGACACCGCCCGTTGTCTGGACCTGTGCGGTCGTCGGCGTGTAGCGGTACGAATCGTCGTAGGCTGGCTTTGCTTGCAGAGCAAAGACGCCGCCCGCCGAGGGATTCGAGGCGAACTGTGTTCCCACCGTCTGGCCGCCAAAGGAATTGAACGCCTGTGATGCCAAGGCAAACCCCTGATTTATCACGTTATTCCAGTTGACCGAAGATCCGCCGGATTCGACCGGCGTGAACATGCCGAGCGTGTCGTCCATTTGAAGTGCTTTCGAAAAGAACATCAGTTTTTACCGTCCATCGAAGAAAATAGGAGCAAGCCCAACGCGGCGGCACCGGCGACGTAGTACCACGGATAGCCGAAGATCAACGCGGTCTCACCGTCGTCGCCTACGGCTTGCTGCGTAGTTGGCGTTTGAGAACCGACGTTGACCGTCACTATCGGCGGCGGCGTTGTGACCGGCACGTCGACGGGAACTACGGGAACCGGAGTAACGATCGGCCCATCTACAATCGGGATCGGCTCGTCATACGGTCCGGGATTCCAAGGCGGCGATTCGATCGGATATTTCTGTTCGTAGGTCAGCGGATCCGGCATCATGTCGATTCCTCGCACGTAAATCGGTTCGGGACTATAAGGCGGACTCTCGATCGGCTGCTGATAGGTGTAAGCCGGTTGAAGTTCCACGGGATACACGGCCGTGTTCTCGTCTTTACTGAAAACATAAGTCGGCGACTCAATCGGCTCGATAACCGGCTCAGAGTGCCAGGGAAGTTCGCTTGAATACTCGATCGGATCCTCCTTCACTACTGCCGCAACCTCCCAATTCGACGGATAGCTAACCGTCGGCTCGGGAACCGCGAGCGACGTGTCGAACGGGCTCACCGGCTCGATCGCGGCGATAGGCTCGCGGCTGTAAGGAAGATCCTCGTAATCAATTTCGGGCATTCGTTCCATTTATTTTTTCAGCATGAGCACGGCCAGCAATCCGCCGCCGACGACCAATAGTGTGTTTGTCGAAATGCCCCCGAGCACATCGCCCGCGGCGCCCGACGCCTTCGTCGGTGCCGCCGCCGCGAGAGCTTGGATCTGCTGCAATGCAGAATTCAAAGCGGCGATAAACTGCGTCCGAGCCGCAGCGTCCTGACCCTTCGAGGCCGGATAAACGATCTTCGGATCGTTGAACGACTGAACGATCTTTTGAGCCTCACTAACCGCTTGACCCGGCGACATCTGGCCAGATGCGAGCGCGGCTTTGATCTGGTCCATTGCCTGAGTCGCTTGTTGACCGGCCGTGTTGATCTCTGCCAAACCTTGAAACTGAGCTTTCCGGCCGCCGCCGAATAAACCCAGGATCGATTGAAAGATCTGAGGAGCGGCCGAGATCAGCGGAATGACGAGCGGAGCAAGGCCCATCGTGTCGTCACCGTCGCCGCGAAGCGTCGTGTTGAAATAGTCGTCGCGATATACCAGCGGTCGATTCATCAGAAGATCGGATACAAAAACTTTTTATAACTTTTCACTTCCCACCCAGGCGGAGCATCTTCCGGTGTCGGATCGAAGTATCGATACTCGCCGTCTTGCAGAACAGCCGCGTAAACGTGATTGAACGCCCTTTGATTTGGCGTTTGCTTGATAACCACGAAGAACGGCTTAAAACCGAGGATCGCCGCACACGAGCAAAAGAACATCGACTTGATTCCGCAGTCACCTTCCGGCGTATTCGGATTCAGAGCGTAAAGCGTTGACCAGATATCGGCGACGCGCTCTACGCCCCACGGATCCCGTCGATACGTGATCCGATCGCGAGCGAATTGAAATATCGATTCCAGTTCGCCTTGATAGTCATGTCCGCGAACACCGCCAACGATCTCCCGCAATACGAAGATTCTTAGATCAGGTTCGAGTCGATCTTCGCGGACAATTTGTGCCATCGCGCCAAGCGTCTGCAAGTTGCCTTGCTCGCCGTCCAGCAGTGGAAGTGTCAAAGATCTCGTTTCTTTTTTCCCGTCGCGAAAGATCTGCAAAGCCCTTCTCATAATTTCGGCGGCCGCCTCGTTCGGAGAATCGGACTTCGGCAGTTTTGACAGGAAAGCAGCGGCCGCCGATGAAAGAAGTAACATGGCAAAATCAACGTGTCAACAGAAAAACTAATCTACGATTGACAAAAGAATAAGAATCACTAATATATGAACTCGCGGACCGACAGCATATTCGACAGGCGATCGACAGACAGCGAGACAGCCAAAAACCATGCGAAAAAAAACTCCGACGAACACGAATGCTGCCACCGCAGCGGTGAATCTTGACGACGATGAACAGTTAGTCGAAGAAGTGACTACGACGAAACGGATCGGACGTGAAAAGCGAAAACCGGCGAGCGAGGAAGTGATAACCATCGAGCCGGACGACGATGATGATGTCGACGACGCAGCGCCCGAGTTTGCCGAAAACTCGCTCGCGGCCGTTCTGTTCGGTGATTCGAGCGAATCCTACGACAACCAGTTCTGCACGATCCAGATCCGCCGAAATCCCGATTCGATGAACGATCGATTCTTGACGCCGTGCGGAGCTGTGACCAATCTCCCTCCGCTTCGCAACATCGAGTTAACCGCCGAGAAGATGGACATAGAGGAACGCGTCAGATCCGAATACGGCGGCGGTCATTATTATTTCCAGATCTACTACAACGGAGCGTTAGGCAGATCGTGGAAATCGACGCTTGCCGACGATCCGGCAGCAGTCGCGAGAGCGAAAGCTGAGAAGGACGCCGAGCGTTCTCCAACACAACCGCCGCTAGCGGCTCAGGCCGTGCCAGCGGATCCGATGGACTCGATGCTAAACAGCATCGTCAAGATGAAAGCTTTGAAGGATGCCTTGTTCGGCGATGAAGAAAAGCGATTGCAGCGAGAGATAGATGAGCTGAAGGCAAAGGCCGAATCGGTGCCGGTGACGAATCCGCAGCCGCAATCCGAGCAGCTTTACATTCTGGAAAAGGCACTAGGGACGCAGAGCCCTGCTTTGCAAGAAAAGCTGCTCGACTACGCTTTTCCGGCCGACAGCGGCGGCCATTGGATTCCTGAGACAGTCAAAACGATCTTTGAGCACAAAGAGGAGATCGGCGGCATCCTGGCCGGTCTATTAGGCGGCCTAGCCCCGAAACCGCAATCGGCGGCAAGCTTCGCAGATATGATGCGCGGCCAGCCGACACAAAATGCAGCCCTATCACCGCAAACTGATCCGGCCGTGTTACCAACATCGAGCTTTCGTCGTCGACCGACGCATACAGGATCACCGGCAACCGCGGACAATGGCGAAACCGATGGCTCCGGACCGCAAACGATCCTAGGCGAGATCGTAATCGAGGAACCGTCGCCGGAATTCATCGCGAGCATTTCGATCAACGTGGACGAGGTCACTATTCCTTTTGCGACAGAAGAACCGGCGGACAGCGTCGACGTTGAGGACAAAACCGATGGCGAGTGAAACGATTGGCTGGAAAGAATGGCTTACGTTCCTTTCCCCGGCCGGACAAGAGCAAATCATCGATTTCATCCGGCAAGCTCGCGAGGAACGCGGAGGGAATTGGCTGCCCGAGATAAAGGCCGAGTTTCCAATGTTCGCGTTCATTGTCGAGCTAATCGCCGATCGCGAGGCGGACCAAGCGTTCGAGGAACTTCAATCGCAGTTTTCCGGCTATCCGCTTTGGATGGTCAAGGACAAACTGATTTCACTTCACGGCCGAATGCGAGCCGAGATCGACAGACCGAGAGGATAACCAATGTATCTGCAATTTATTGGAGTCGAAGGAACGATCATCAACCTTGCGAATATCGCGATGATCGACGATGAATCAACCGAGACGGGCGGATCGAAAGCCGTTCTCACAACAACCGGCGGCATCGAGCTCGAATTCACCGGCCCGGACGCCGACGCAATCTTCGCCCGAGCCGAAGTCCTGATCCAAGCAACGGATCTCGCGATCGCACAATTTTCACAAATAGGAGCGCAACCATGATTCCATTCGCACTTCCGCGGAACCGTGAATTCGTAAACCTAGCGCAGATTGTCCGAGCTATCGTCGGCGCACCTGGTACGAAAGACGAGGGGACCGTTATCGTGCAATTTTCTAACGGCATTACGGAGATCTACACGGGCGAGGCCGGAGAATTCATCGCGGCCGAAGTGAATTTTCTTTTACAGTCTTATCGACAGTTTCAACGCCAAATGCAATCCGGCCTCGTCGGGCCAGACGGCCAACCCCCTAGCCTGATTATGTAATTGTCCTAGTGTCCTACTTTCCGACTGTCCTATAAAAAAGTAGGACAGGACAATAGGACAGTTTGATTCTCATCAAAAACGGCCAGAGTACTTTTGAGAGTACCTGGCCTTTTTTGCTTAAGCCGCGAAATCACGTTTCAACCTGTGTTTGATTGGTGCCGTCTACAAGATTTGAACTTGTGACCTATCGCGTGTGAAGCGGTTCAAGTCGTGAAGGTCTGGTGACGCCCGATGACAAACCATCGATTTTTATTGACCAAAACAGCGAAGTCGAATCTGTACTCTACGTGTGGAGACGCGTAAAAACGGCTCGTTACAGCTGTCGAGAGTACTTTTGAGAGTACCGAAAAATAGCGGGTTCGGAGCCATCGCCTGGAAGCGGATGGATCGAAATCTCACGCCGCACGGTCTAATCTCATGGCGAAATCATAGACCGACTCGCTCGACTGATTGACGTAGCGCAGGAACGTTTTCATTTGTGAATGGCCGGAGGCTTTCATGGCGATGGCTGGCGAAATGCCCTTTTCGAGCCAACGGGTGATCGCGGTGTGCCGGAGATCGTGAAAGTGAACATCCGCGATTTTCGCATCGATGCACGCGTTGTTAAAACCTTTCTTGAAATCGGACTCACCAAAGACGGGCTTGTTCTTCCATCGCGGTGACTTTCGCCTGAGTTCTGCTAGTGTTTCGACGGCACGAGCAGACAACGGAACCAAGCGCGATTTCAGTGTCTTTGAATTTTGCGATTCGACGCGGATCTGTCTACGGTCGAGATCGACGCTAGACCAACGTAGCGACATGATCTCGCCTCGACGTAGAGCCGTTTCGATGGCAACAATGATAATCGGCCGCAAATGAGAGCGCCACGATCGCGGACCGCACTGATCGAGCAACTTCATTTCTTCTGGCGGCGATAAGGTGCGAGTTCGTTCGGTCTCAAACGATTCGATGATCAGATTCGATCCACGATTGAAGGGATTCTTCTCCAACCAGCCTTGCTCGATCGCTACGGCGAACAGCCGTCGAAGTCGCTTTAGAAAATGATTCGTATCCGAGACCGATCGCACCTTCCCGTGCTGCGTTGGCTTGTCTTCGATCGACTTCTTGAACCGTTGCAGGTCCGCGAATGTGATCTCATCGATCCAGCGATCGCCGAAAAAATTCAGTGCAGCGTCGAGATAATGTTCCACCGTGTCGATAGACTGCCTGAACCCCGAAACCTTCTTACCGCCGACGAACCGAGCCTCATGAACGAACTCCGTACGGAAAAACGAATCAAGTTCGCGGAAGGTTCTGCGATCGGACAGTTCGCGAGCGATCTCGTCGCGTAGATCTTCCAACGCCGATTTTGCCGCCTCGTGGCTGACAACCGTTTTCTTTTTCGCAGTCCGCTTACCGGCCGCGTTCACATATTGCTGCCGTGCGATCCATCGCTTGCCGTCGGGGTGCTTGCAAAGCGAGCCATCGTCACGCCTTGGCTTTCGGTTCGTACTTATATGCATTGATTCGAGTTGCGATGAGACTTGCGATCTCCTGATCAAGTTTGAGAATGCCCGAGAAAGCCGTGTCTTGGATCTCGTCGATTGGAAGCATCAGCCAGGCAGCAACGGCCTCGGCCTCGCACTCGTTACGCTTGCGATAATGCTCGATGCCGTACATTTCGACGGCAAAGCTCGATCGAGTCGGAATGTGAAACAAGAAATGCCCTATCTCATGGCAGAGGCGGTGCAGCAACCGC
>JAQSDP010000124.1 GCA_029945985.1 bacterium
TGCGGCGAAGCGACGACCGTTCCCTTCTATCCGTCTCAAGGCCGCCCCGTTTTCTGCCGCTCTTGCTTCCTTGAGATGAACCCGTCCATTCTCAGCCCTCAATCCTGATCATCCGCCGACGTGAACGCTAGGCCGCAGCTCGGGGTCTTCCTCAGCCTGCCGAAGAATTTCGCGCGTTACCGGAGCAGTATCTCCCTCGCCAAACAAAATGTAACGGGCGAGATACATGATCGGGTTGCCTTCGCTCCAACCGAAATAGACATGAGGGATCTTCCCGGTCCTGTCTCGAATATTTAAAAGTAGTGCAGCGATCGCGTTCGGAACTGCCGGTGCCTCTGTCCGAAGTATTTTGTAGCCCTCAATATCCACGCCGCGAATCGTGAGCCCGCCCGTAAACTCGGAAGCGTCCCCAATTTCGATCTCGTAGAAGAGGATCGGATCAGTCGAAGGAATATGGTTGTCTATCCTCTTTTCGTGTTCCTTGAATCGATATTCGGTGACGTCGCCCGTTTCCCGCCGATTCGTGACTATGCGGATGTCACCCTCTGAAACGACCTCCTCGATAAACTTCAAGGCTGTTTCGTCAAAATCGATCTTCTCAATCCGGATCTCCGTCGTGCGAAGAGCTCGAGAAACGAATGATGTGGCGATGATCGCGAAGATGAACAGCAAAGCGATCTGAATTCCGCTCGGCTGCTCAATGATATTCACTGCAGTCGTATAGAAAAAGATGAGCGTAACGATCAGGAAAAATATCCAGGAAACCTCGTTCTTTCGCCAAGCCGATATCGTTACCGCAACGCAAGCTGAAGTCATCAGGGCCAAGACGCCGGTCGCATACGCTCCGCCCTGAGCGGCAACATCTGCCTGAAAAAGGATCGTGACGAGGAAGCAGATGAGCGTAAAAACCAGGACGAGCGGACGCGTCGCTCTAGCCCAATCAGGAGCCATCCCGTATCGAGGCAAGTACCGCGGTACGATGTTGAGGAGCCCTGCCATGGCCGAGGCACCCGCGAACCACAAGATCGCGATGGTCGAGATGTCATAGATCGTACCAAAGACGTCGCCGAACATCCCATGTGCGAGATACGAAAGGGCTCGTCCATAGGCCTGCCCTCCAGCTTGAAACTCCGCAGGCGGGATCAGCATCGAAGTGATGATGCTGCTGCCGACCAACATTACGCTCATTATTAGGGCCGCTGACGTGAGCAATTTCTTACCGTTGCGGATCCTTCCTTGAAGCTCTTCGCTGTCGGAAACGTCTTGATCCGACATCGAGCTTTCGGTGTAGTGTTTCGGCGATGTTTTTGACTCCCCATCACCTTCGATGAGGGGCATGACGACCACTCCGGTCTCGAATCCGGATAAACCTAGTGCAAGTTTAGGAAATACATACAACGAAGCTACGGCCAGCCAGAGGATACTCCCTTCAACTTTCGGGCTCGCCCAAACGGCCGCTTGCCAGTTTGCGAAGACCTCAGGCCTAACCCAGAAGATCTCGTATATGCCGACGCTGATCGTAATGGTATTCAGAACGATAAAGATAGCGACGATGAAGACCGCGATCCCGATCGCCTCGTTGAAGCCCCGCAGAAAGACCGCTCCAAGGAGTCCGATCAGGACCAAGGTCACTATCACCTCGTGATGAAGTATCGGGAAGCTTGCGGCAACAAATGGATTCTCGAGGATGTGCGCAGTAGCATCGGCGGCCGACAGCGTGATCGTGATGATGAAACTCGTCGCCACAAATCCGAGAAGCATCAAGACGAACATCTTACCCTTCCACCGCGAAAGCAGCTTCTCGAGCATCGAGATAGACCCGTCGCCATGCGGGCTCTCTTCGGCAACCCGACGATACATCGGCAGGGCGCCGAAAAGCGTCAGCAAGACAAGGACGAATGTGGCAAATGGTGAAAGGACACTTGCGGCGAGGAATGCGATACCCGGTTGGTAACCCAAGGTCGAGAAGTAGTCAACGCCCGTCAGGCACATCACCTGCCACCAGGAGTGCTTGTGATGCCTGCCTTCGGGCTCATGCGGACCCTCAGGCTCTTGCACGCCTTTGTACAGCCAACGCGAAAGCCAGGTCTTGGTGTTCCTTGCCATTGATCAAAAAAGACAAAGCCGTTCACCGCAAACAACGCGGCGAACGACCCTGTGAGGTATCAGAAAATCCCCATTACTTCCAATATGCTTACGAGGTTAGCTGTCGGCTCGAACATGGAAGTGTTCTCGCGTCCTTAGACCCTTACGCCCCGGACTATTGGTTCCCCCGTGCAAGCGAGCTTGTCACCTACTTCAGCTTCATCCGATCCACTCTCAATATACCCCTATCGACTTTTTAATCGCAAACCCGGCCGGTGCAGTGACTATATCTGGAAGCTAGTCAAAAAATAGGGCGACGTCTCCCACACCGTCGCCCTTTGTGGCCGCAGGTCCTCACCCCCTGCAGCCGGGTGTTCACCGGGGAGGTGAACAGGACGATTATCCACAATAGCAGTCAAATTGCAACAGAAATATTGTACGGGTTTCGGACACCGCTTGGATCTCAGATCCGAAGGCTACCGAATGATCAATGAACCGACAAGATATTGCTTAACGCCCGCATTGCTAATAATTTGGAGAGTGTATTCTCCTTTGGGAAGATCTGGCTGGAAGGGCAGTGCGAAGCCGACCACTTTGACCGAAGAAAATGTACGCGGATCACTGAGGCTGGGATCGAATGCGGCTCCCCCCCCTGAGATGCCCACACGGGCGATCGAGTGAGGTGTTCCAACAACACCGATGAACAGCCCCTGCGACATCGATCTTAGATCTACAGGGAGCCTTGCGAGTTGGACCGAGGTCCCTAACAACTGCACCCGAATGCCAGATTTCGACGTCCGAAGAACAAAATGCTTCTTCGTCGCATCCGCAACGTCCACGGTGATGTTTGTATTCTCAACCGCGAACTCATCTGACCCGCCTTCGGCTGACGCAAAGAGCACAAACTCTCCCTCGGGAACGCCTTCTAGCCGATAGCTCCCGCCTTTCTCCGGAACAGTTGCGGCTATGAGGCGTCCAGTCACTGCCTCCTCGATCCATACGAGGGCTCGGACATATGGCAGATCTACGGAAACCCGCCCGCTTACAGCACCACAGCAGCCGACGTCTTCCGGACGCGGGCCGTATATGCCTTTGATGGACGAAGAATCGACTGACTTGAGCAAGCTCGTCGCGAGATCCCTTAAACAGTGCGGGCCCGAGGCTCCTCGACGCGCGCTCGTACATTACGGAACTCCAAACCGGTGAGTGTTTAAGCCCTAACAAATGACCGATCTCATGCGTGAGCGTATCCTGCAGATCAAACGTATCGAATGATCCATCTGTGGAAAACCGCACGAATGGATTCAAGACAATATCTGCTTCCGTTATGTAGCCCAGAGTATCCCTGAACACTCTGGTCACAGCCGCCGGCGAAGCCTCTTGCCGAGGAAACAACTTTACGTTTTCAAGAGTGCCCGCTCCGGTTATGAGGTTGATCCCGTCGCCCTTGTTCCCTTTCGGACTTACCGAGTCGGCGTCAGATTCGATCAGATCGAAAGTGATAGCCGTCGGATTTGACCAAGCGCGAAGGCTCCGTCTCACGACCTGCGAGACATCCCCCTGAATGTTGCCACTAGACGCTATCGAACGTGACAGCGAGAGCCTGATGCGAGAGTTCCGCCACTTTATATCTTTGGAAAAGTAGGGTTGTTCGGACGCAAATACTGACGGGAATAAAAAGAGCAGTACCGCGAAAAAGGCAAAACATCTAGCTTTGACGCGGTACTGCATAGCCAAAAATGATCCGAAACGATCAGTTAGTATTTCTTCCGACCTTCTCAAGGTCTGCAAAAGCGACCACGAGAAGAAGGGCCACGATCCCAAGGGTCGCCAACACATAAAGGATTGCGATCTGCTCGAGATAAATGAACGTTCCAATAACGATCGTCGCTACTGCCAAGTACACGAGCGCGGTCATACGCCGGCTGAGATTTCCAATAGTTGCCATGTTCAAAGGTCCGGGTAACGCCCGAAAGATAATTGAATCACATTTCTGAGCTTCATCCAACGTACGAATTACGCTCAATTGATTACCCTAAGCGGTAAGGGCTGCTGTCTGCCGCCCGTTTCTACGTTCTCAACGACCGGAGGCGACGTGCGCTTTCGGGCTCCGCGAACCGGGACGTCGATGATATCAAATGGCAGGATCTCGACGTCATCAACTTTACCGGAAGTCACCCGATCAAGATCGGCATCGATGATCTGACCGTCAGATGCCACTCGGCGATAAATAGTTACATTTCCCGAGACTCCGCGATTTGTTACCCCGCCCGCCGCTGCCACGATCCTTGATAGGGTAGCCCCTTCCCTCCAGTCCAGTCTCCCCGGCCGGTTCACGCCGCCGGTCACATACACCGGCTCCACTGATTCGACCGTAACGATGTCGCCGCTACGCACCCGAATGTCGGCCTCATGATTTCCGGCCAGGATCTCGCTGATCCGAATCTTAATTACTGTAGTTGTGGTCACGGGTGAGTCGCAGCTCTGATTCGGAGGTCGCAGGATCGTGATCTCGCCGCTCGCCTTATCGGTGAAGCCGCCGCTGACCACAGCTAACTCGCTGATCTTTACGGGACGGCGTATCTGAAGCCGCATGGGCTGCCGAATGGCACCATCGAGGATGGCCAGAGGACGCCGACTGCGGTCTAGGATCCTAACGATGACCCTCGGATCGCGAAGGGTTTTGGCATACGTTTCACGAATCGCTTCGGCTAACTGTTCAGGTGATCTGCAAAGAGCAGGAATTGGGTCGACGATCTTGGTAAAACCATCCAGAAAGCCCTCCGGATTCAGCCTTCCTCTCCAGTCATAGTCAAAACCGCCAAGCTCGTCCACCTCTATCAGATCGCCGGGATGGATCAGGTCATCGCTAGGCTGATCCGCCTGCCCATAGATCGCGGAAATATCGCATAGGCATACAAGAATGATCAGAATGGATTGTAGGATGAGGAAACGACGATTTGTCACTCTGTCTTACCCGTTTGACTCGACGGCTCCGGCCTTTTTCTTTTTCTTCTTAGCACCCCGGGGACTGGGCCGTGGAAATGCGAAACCGCGAAATTCCAAGTTGCAACCGTCGCACAAAAGATTGTACATGAAGACCAACCTCGAAAATAGCCCGGTCGGACAGTATCCGCGTCTGATCCTTCTACTTCGGCAACTAGGGCATTTTTGAACAAACATGTGGAAACGAATGACCGAGCCTTGTGTACTTGATTTCCGAATATCCGTGTCAGATCTTCAGAGAGATCTCTTCTATTCTTTCCGTGATCTTCAACAGACCTGCCCCCTCTTCACCGAGTTGCGGGCGTTTTCGCATTAGCCTCCTTGCTTCAACAAATCCCTGGAGAGCCTTATCGAGCTCGCCTCTACTCTCCGACCGTTCCGCTCGCTGGACCACTTCGGCTATCCTCATCGACAGGATGAAATCCTCGATCGCCGTCCTAGATGTAATAAGATCCGCATTGTCAGGATAATTCTCCAGTGCAGTCAAGGCGACCGTCAGAGCCTTCCTCGCCCCAGCCAACCGTCTCGATACCCGTTCCTCGTCTCCAAAGGCGATATTATCTCGAATCTCGATCTCGGCCCATCGCAGCAAGTGCTCCTGATGCAGCTTTTCCGCCTTCGCCCGCCCCCTCTGGATCGCCGCCAGTCTGGGCGAGCCAACGCCGATATTCGGAAGTTCTTTCGTTGTCACTCCTATATATTGCGCGCAAAGCCCGAAAACCTCACGGTGGCCGGCAGAAAAATTTCCTAACACCTTAGCCGCCTCGGATTTGCGAGCGATCTCACCAAGCAGGATCGCATTTCTTTCGAGCGTCAATTTATTCGAGTCCTCTCGCCGAGCGGGATGAGGAACGGACAATACTGATCGATCCAATCGCCTCTGGGCCAAAAAGATCGCGTTTTGGCGCTGTCGGAGCACGACCTCGCGGATCACGATCGCGGAGATCATCGAACTACTCGCGATCAGCCCCGCCGCTATCCATGGATTTGCCTCTCCTGCCTCGGCGAGGATTCCCCA
>JAQSDP010000125.1 GCA_029945985.1 bacterium
GAAAGATCTCGCGCCTGCCCGTTTCGATCCGTATCGTTCTCGAGTCCGTCCTCCGAAACTTTGACGATGGGAAAAAGATCAGTGAGGCCAATATCCGGGCGCTGTCGTCGTGGAAGGCTGAGGACGAACGGTCAGAGGAGATACCGTTCGTTGTGGCTCGCGTTATTCTGCAGGATTTTACGGGAGTTCCGCTTCTGGTTGACCTCGCCGCAATGCGTTCCGCAGTACAGAGGATGGGTAAGGATGTAAGCGTGATCGAGCCCCTCGTGCCGGTCGATCTTGTGATCGATCATTCGGTGCAGGTTGACTATGCGGGCAGCGAATCTGCGTATCAGCGAAACATGGAGATCGAGTTTCTCCGCAACGGGCAGCGTTATCGATTTCTTAAGTGGGGAACTCAAGCTTTCAACGGATTCCGGGTTGTGCCTCCGGGAATCGGGATCGTGCATCAAGTAAACCTTGAATACTTGGCGAAGGGCGTGTTCGAACGCGACGGCGTTTATTTTCCTGATTCGCTGGTTGGTACGGATTCGCACACGACTATGATCAACGGTCTTGGGATCGTCGGCTGGGGAGTTGGCGGAATCGAGGCCGAGGCCGGAATGCTTGGCCAACCGGTGTATTTTCTTACGCCTGACGTTGTGGGAGTTCACCTTTCCGGCGACCTGCCGCAGGGAGCGACGGCGACTGACCTTGTTCTGCGAATCACGGAAATGCTCCGCAAGGCTAAGGTGGTAGGCAAATTCGTCGAGTTCTTTGGCGAAGGGGCGGCCGCACTAAACGCCACTGACCGAGCCACCATCGCCAATATGGCACCCGAATACGGCGCGACAATGGGCTTTTTCGGCGTCGACGAAAAAACCTTGGAATATTTTGCCGCCACGGGGCGATCTTCAGAACAGATAGAGACTATCCGTAATTACTACACGGCCCAGCAGATGTTCGGGATCCCGCGGGAAGGCGAAGTCGATTATTCGACGGTGATCGATCTGAACCTTGAAACGATCAACCCTTCTGTCGCGGGGCCCAAGCGGCCGCAGGACCGGATCGAACTTTCGAATCTGGACGACCGATTCCTCGAGCTATTTTCGCAGCCCGTTGCGGATGGAGGCTACGGCAAATTGGCAGAAGAGATCGAGAAGCGCTATGTGGTATCGCTTTCCGGATATCCTTCGGACGTAGTTCAGGGTGGTGGAAGCCAGGATTCGAAGTCGATCCCTCTTCCGGTTCTCGGCGAGGTGAGTGAGCGAAACACGAACGTCACTACAGAGGTCGAGATGATGAACAATCGTCCCACCCCCGACCGGGTAACGCAGGAAGGAGATGGTTATGAGCCCGTGCAGACTAACGTTGGGAACGGCGACGTTCTCATCGCAGCTATAACCTCGTGTACGAATACCTCGAATCCGGCTGTCATGATCGCTGCTGGGATCGTGGCAAAGAAGGCAGTCGAGAAGGGACTTAAAGTCCCGCCTTATGTGAAGACGTCGCTCGCTCCAGGGTCGCGGGTGGTGACGGAATATCTGAATAAGACCGGGCTAACAACCTATCTGGATCAAATCGGCTTCAATCTCGTTGGATATGGATGCACTACCTGCATCGGAAACTCGGGCCCTCTGGATGCTGGTATTGAAGAAGCCATCGTAGAGCACGACCTGATCGCCGCATCCGTTCTTTCCGGAAATCGGAACTTTGAGGCTCGTGTGCATCAGAACATTAAGGCCAACTTCCTGATGTCACCGCCTCTGGTAGTTGCTTACGCTCTTGCGGGGACGGTGATAAAAGACGTTTATCTGCATCCAATTGGAAAAGACAGCGAAGATAAGGATGTTTTTCTGAAGGATATTTGGGCCTCGCTCGATGAAGTGAAGGAAGTCCTGCAGGGAGCGACCGATCCGGAGACCTATCGCCGACTATACAGCGAATTCGCCGAGCAGAACCCGCTTTGGAATGACATTGCTACGAGCGTTGGCAAGGTCTACGAGTGGGATGCGTCATCAACTTATATTCAAGAGCCTCCATTTTTTGAAGATTTTTCGATGGAAAGCGGGAGCTTTTCGGACTTTTTGGGGGCTAGGGCGTTAGCGATCTTTGGCGACTCAGTGACTACGGATCATATTTCGCCGGCAGGTGCCATAAAAGCGAGTTCACCTGCTGGATTATATTTACAGGAGAAAGGTGTTGATCCTAAGGACTTTAACTCGTACGGTTCGCGCCGTGGCAACGATCGCGTTATGCTTCGCGGCACGTTTGCGAACGTGCGGATCAAAAATTTGATCGTCGCACCGGTCGAGGGCGGCGTAACGCTTCATCAGCCCGATGGCGAGCAAATGTCTATATACGACGCCGCAGTGAAGTATCAGGAGGAAGGCACGCCGACGTTCATTCTGGCAGGTCAAGAGTACGGAACCGGAAGTTCCAGGGATTGGGCGGCAAAGGGAACTAAATTGATGGGTGTAAAGGCCGTCATCGCTGAGTCTTTTGAAAGGATCCATCGTTCGAACCTTGTAGGTATGGGAGTCCTTCCGCTTCAGTTCATGGAAGGCGTGTCCGCAACCAGGCTCAAACTAGATGGAACGGAGACCTTTGACCTGACCGGTGTTGCGTCCGGTGATGTACGGCCTCGGCAAAGCGTCACGCTTACTATCCACCGCGCAGACGGCTCGTCAGAATCGGTCGAACTAATTCTTAGGATCGATACACCTATCGAGATCGAGTATTACAAGAATGGCGGCATCCTGCCGTTTGTATTAAGGCAATTGCTGTCGGCGTCGGCGGCCACAGGTCATTAAAAGGCCTTGCGATTTTCGGACTATGTCCATGTAGTTTTTGCAGGAGAAGTATTCCCCATGAGTAGAAGTTTTCTTTCGTTCACAGCCCTCGCCTCAATCCTTTTCGGTGCGGTCGGCCCTGTTGTTGCACAAAATTCTAAGCGTCTGCCGCAGAACGCCACCGAACGTGGCCGAGCTGAAGAGGCAGCATCTCGCTCACTCCGTACTTTGCCGATACAGGCAAAGGGCCAGCCTTCGAGATTGCCGAAAAAAGTTACGAAGTTTGCGAAAGTCGAAGCCTTCACCGAGGGCAAGGGAGCCTACATTCGGTGGAAGATGGAGGCGGAATATAAAAACGCCGGATTCCGAGTTTACCGAACGGACAAGTATGGTGAAACTCCGATGTCCGGCTTCATCCCGGGTTCGTCGTTCAGCTTTGGAGACCAAATTCTTACAGATGCGGAGTACCATGCATACGATCCGAAGGGTTCGCAGGAGTCTGCATACTACGTCGAAGCGGTCAGCGACGACGGCACTTCTTTGAAGTCCGGCTACCTCGTCCCGGAATATACTGACTCAATAGAGAACATTCCCGGAGGGGCCAAGATCAAAGAGGAAACATTTGCCGAGAAGGCCGGAGATAATCGGATGTCCGAGGAACTGAAGGTATCGTCCGAGCTTCAAACCGAGATCCAGAAAGGGCTCCTTGCGCCAGATCCGACTAAACATCGAGAAGTAATTTCTACTCCGGGAGCAGTTCGGATCGCGTCGAAAGCAGACGGCCTCATTCGTGTGACAAAGGCCGAACTTCAGACGGGAGGGTTCGATGTAAATTCAAATTCTGCGAACTGGCAGATCTATATGGATGGGGTTGAGCTTCCGATGATCATAGGGGCCAATGCTGATTACATCGAGTTCTTGGGGAAAGCGATCGAGACGCTCGAGTCGGACATTAGGATTTATTACTTGATCCCGGGGACAACAGCTGGAAGACGGATAGCCAATCGAACAGCGCGTCCGCCGCTAAGCACTTTGCTGTCGCGCAAATACGACCAGACCTTTGTACGAGAAGACAAAAAAAACTTCACCAGTCAGATACTGAATGGAGAGACTGAAAACTGGTTTGGGGATGTCGTAACCCCCACGGCGTTCGACTACAAATTCAGTCTCTCGGGGGTCGACAGAACTGAAGGAACACGCAAGTTGACGATCGCTTTTCAGGGATTTTCAATCACGCAGCACTCGGTTGAACTGACGCTGAACGGACTTTTGCTTCCAACTGTAACGGGAAGCGCGCGTTTCCCCTTCCAGCGTGACATAGATGTGCCTGTCTCGGCACTGCTCGACGGTGAAAACACGCTTCGGATACGTACGCTTGCGAGTGGCGACATCAATCTTCTAAAGCGCCTGAGCATCGACTTTCCACGTAGTTACATAGCGATCGAGAACAAGCTGGAGTTTCACACGGAAAACTACAAAAATGCGCGAGTTTCAGGATTCTCATCGCCCAATATTCGCGTGTTCGATGTAACTTACGAGGACTCCCCGCGACTATTAACGAATTTGCAGATGGCTG
The DNA here is from genome assembly GCA_029945985.1 of bacterium. GTDB lineage: Bacteria > Acidobacteriota > Blastocatellia > Pyrinomonadales > Pyrinomonadaceae > OLB17. The sequence goes on from JAQSDP010000125.1 coordinate 4,348, forward strand.
AGACCAACGGTACTTGGGGGCCTGTCATTCCTGCTGGCCGCTCTCAAGTTCTGTATGCTGTCGAAGCCAATGTTTATGGCACGGCTCTCTCCGTAACGCCGATCGATCCGGCCCTCTTGGGTGAGCCTTCAAATACCGGAACATTGATCCTTATCGCCCATCCATCCCTAATGGCCGAGGCCAATGCTTGGGCGACATACCGGTCGGGCCAAGGAATTGTGACCAAGGTCGTCGATGTCAACGATATCTACGACGAATTTAATTATGGCGTAATAAGTTCGCACGCCATTGAAGACTTCCTTCTCTACGCGAAGAACAACTGGCAGACGCCGCCTTCCTACGTTCTTTTGTTCGGCGATGGTCATTACGACACGAAGAATTACGATGCTGCGGATCCGGGTTATTGGAACATGGTTCCCGCTCGGCAAGTGGATACGTTGTACGAGCAGACTGGAAGTGACGAGGCTCTGGCCGACTTCAATGATGACGGTCTTGCTGATATTCCCGTCGGACGCATACCGGCTCGGACCGGCTCGGTAGTAACCGTCGCTCTCAACAAGGTAACTGCCTGGGAAAGCGCTGTCACTGCAAACTCGATGAACCGTGGGGTACTTTTTGCACACGATTGGCCGGACGGTTACGATTTCAAGGCGATGAGCGATCGGGTGATGTCCAAACTGCCTGCATCCGTGCCGAAGCTCTCGATCTCCCAGACCTCGGCAACTGCACAAACTGATATCATCAACGCTGTCAACGATCTCGATGGTGGTACGGCACAGGCCCCCGGCACGAATGCGGGTCAGTATCTATTGAACTACACCGGCCACGGTAACGTGACTTCATGGAGAAACACTTCCTTTTTCTCGGCTTCACAAGCTCCGCAGCTAACGAATGGTGCGTATCCGTCCTTGATGATCTCGCTCACATGTTTGAACGGATTCTTCATGACGGATTTTGACGGATTCGCGGAGACGATGGTTAAGGCGCCTAGCGGTGGAGCGGTTGCAGCATGGGCGTCGACCGGGAAGACAACCCCTGATGTCCAGGAGATCATGGCAGCTCGCTTCTATTTGAAGCTCGGCGAAGGGAATATTCCGCGGCTCGGTGATCTCATCAATGACGCCAAGGCTCAGGTCCCCGCCGGTGCCGACGTCCGGCTCTCGTGGGCATTGATCGGCGACCCGATGCTGAAGGTTCGTTGACAACCGCGAAATGAATAAAATAAAAGGCGTACTCGAGAGATCGGGTACGCCTTTCTAATTACTGGTACTCGCGGCGGGATTTGAACCTGCGACTTCTTCCTTCGGAGGGAAGCACTCTATCCACTGAGCTACGCGAGCAGATAAAAGGTTGGAGACTCTCAGTAAACTAACCCTCAATTTACACCACCGATTTCCTGTACGTCAAGCCGGTTCACCGCGTCTCTGAGATCGCTTCTTTCGGCGGTCATATAGATGGATGAAGTTGTCATATCGGAATGGTTGAACAGTTCCTTTATGAGATACGGATTGACGCCGCGCTTCAGGAGTTCAGATCCGAATATATGTCTGAGATCGTGGAAGTGAAAGTTTTCCTCTCGCGTTCCGTTCTCTTTGTTTATCCGGGCATTCAATAAGGCTTTGTGCCATCGCTTTTCGAAACGCTCGAAAGGGAAGGGAAGCTGCCCGTCCGCTA
>JAQSDP010000126.1 GCA_029945985.1 bacterium
GCCTTGAAGCGTTTGACGCCCAAAACCCACCATACATCTCACCAGGCTTGCTGCTACTATGTGGGCCGCTCGGTCTTGCACTCGTCGGCGGATACGCTGGAAACCATTTAAATAGAGCGAGAACAGGAACCAAGAAGTTGATGCACTAATGAGTCGGAGAGTTCCTAAGGAAGGTCCGCTTCGCCCTGTTTGACGATACGGATCGAACCGCTGGTGGTCGAGAGATTGACGACCGGGCCTTTTCCATTGCCGATCTCCCCAACCATAACTTTGCCGCCGGGCACGACGTTTTCGGTGAGGATCTTGATCGGGAACGACGAGTCGAAATTGCCGTAACCATACGAGGCTGACACCTTGCAGTTAACGTCAGCGGGCAGCAGCAACCCGATGCGCCCTGATGCAGATCTCAATTTATACAGGCCGCCGCCTTCAAATGTACCAACGTATTTAACGCTGCCGGACGTAGCACTCGCATCTATCTGGCGATGACTCACGTTCTGAAGTGAGATCGTCCCCCGGATCGTGCTGATCTTTAGGGGTTCACCCGGACGGCTGCTCTTCAGGTCGAAAGCTACGATGTTCCCAGTCGTTGTCTCAAGCCCAATGTCGCCGGAGATGCTCTCAGCGAGAAGTTCGCCTTGCTCTGTCCTTGCGTAAAGTCCGCCAGAGATATTTCGCACGCTTACGTCACCCTCGATAAGTTTTACGGTCGCCTTGTACACCGAATCTACGGTGACCGTCGCGCTCCTTCCGCTGATCGCGAGGCTTCCGCGAGACGGAATCTCGATCTCAATGGAATCGCCGCTCAAGCAATTAGCGAACGGGCCCGCAACAGGCGTCTCGCCGGTTGCACGTGCGAGCTGGACCCAGTTAGCTTTCCCGGTTTCCGGGTTCTTTTCCAGCGAGCGGAACTCAAACCTTCGACCGTTCCGTACAAACACCCGGACCTCATTCGCCGAGGAGCCGTTGATCTTTACGTCTCCCTCGGAAACACAAAGCTGGATTGCTACGTTAGGGTCGGCAGCGATTGCTTTCTCTGTCGTCACACCATCGTACCGCGGGTAACGGGGCGGGCGAGGCGGATCAGGCACCCAGACCTTAACGGCGGGGCCGGGCTTCGATGTCGGCGCCGGTTTTGGGGTTGGCGGCGGCATATCTTTCTGAGCCATCGCGACACCTGCCGCGAGACACAGAACGAGCCCAAGTTGTGAAAGTCGTTTCAACATTTCTACCGTCAAATAGTTAATCCAGTGGCTATTAATATTGCAGGCTAGCCATCATCTCGCCGCGTCCCGACGACGCCTTGAGAAGGTCTATCTTGTCCTGATAGGTCGAGTACAAAACTTGCCGTGCAGCCTGATTCCGCGGATTCTTTTTCACGACCTCGCGCATCTTCTTGATCGAATCGTCCACCACCGCGATGTCCTTAGCATACGAAACCTGGTTCGACGGGCTCATGCTCGCGTTCTGAGCCGTCACGGACTGCTCCAGATCGTTGATCGTCTTGATATAGCTTTCCTCGCCGGGTAGAAATCTCGCTTCGACTGCGTCAACCTTTCTAGGTCCGCGCTCCACAAAGCTTGCGTTGATGATCCGTCGAACTTGAGCGTCAGAAAGTGCCGATGAATCTACCCGCGTTGCTTTTTTGCCATCCGAAGAAGCGTTAACAACCTGCCGAACGTCAGCTGCGGGTTCACTCTGAAATGCCGGCGCCAATTCCTGTACCGGATTCGAGGCGATCGTCGGCCCCACGGGATTCGACGGATTCGAATTCCAAACAAAGGCCATCAATCCGACGACCATCAAAATTCCCGCTGCGCCCGCGAACGATGGGCTCATCAAGCTTGTGGAAATAAGTGTCCCCAGCCGCTGCCAGACCGACGTCCGGCTCTTCTCTTCCGCGATCGAATCGTTGATGCGGGTCCAAAGACGCTGCGTCGGCACGAGGGTGTTTATCTCGCGGTCCAGAACGGAAAAGACCATCGAGCTTTCTTCCTCAGCCTGAGCTAGCAAAATCGTACACGCATCGCAATCAGCGACGTGATCCGAGATTTTTACGGCTTCATCCGGACGCGTTTCGCCGTCCAGGAAAGCCTGTATGGTTCCTATATCTAAACAATTCCCGTTCATATCGTGTCTCTCCCAACCTTGCCGTAAAATCTCGCGAATTCCGCTCTCGCCCTCGCGACGTATGTCCCGATGCTGGTTTCGTTCAGCTCTAAGCTGCTCGCGATCTCTTTATAAGAAAGGCCTTGCTGCTTCAGCACCAGGCAGCTTCGAAGCGGCTCTTTGATCTTGCCCAGTGCTCGGTTGATCTCATTTAACCCGGCTTTTTCTTCGAATTCGTCTTCGACAGAAGTCACGCCGTTTTCAACTGATTCTTTGACGTAAACCTCATCTCTAGTGTTCGCCCGTATCTTTGTACGAAGCGTGTTCTTCGCAACGTTCAGTGCCACCCGGATGAGCCACGGCCGAAGTATTTCCTGGTCCAGCGTATCCATATGCTTGTAAAGCTTGATGAACACTTCCTGAGTCACGTCCTCCGCCAGCCCCGGATCTTGCACGACGGACCGCGCCGCCCGAAATACGGTCCGATGATGAAGCGAAAATGCCTCTTCAAACTCGATCGTCTCTCTCGCTACGGCAGCCGCTGCTTCTTCGGACATTGAGTCCACAAAAGTTTCCGTCGTTTCCCTCATTTCCGGCACTAACCAATGCCTTCACATAAAATACACCAAGCTCGCCCGATTTGTGACAATCGGGTCAACCGAAAAATTCTGCAACCTTCAGGCAACTGTGCGGCGGTATGCTCAACGGTATTCTCGGCGGATCAATGGCAGGTATTGGGCCTTACTACCGGGCTAGTTCCCAAATGCGTGATAACGGGTATGTCCGGCCCCGCCACTTGCCAAACTTAAGCGAAAAAAGCGCGGTGCTGGGCGTGGATCCGCGTTGTACACCCCAGAAAATGCGTCGCCAGACGCGCACTTCGGTGCAGGTTGCTTGAATCTTAAAGGCTAATTCCTACAAGTCTTTTGGATTCTTCATTTAACGGAAAGTCAGTAACTAAGTATCTGCGATCGCAGAGCAATCTCAGGAAGAAATGCGTCCTCGGGAAGTGTAGTCACGATGAAATAATGGCTCACCTCGTCCGACTCGATAAATTCGTAGGCCGCTGATTCTATTTCACTTACGGTCAAGTCGACGATCCGAGCTGGCTCCACGACCGCAAGCCGCTTCAGACTCTCGACCAAATGCCGACTCCCGACCCCAAACTCGTCCGAACTCGACCCGATCACCAGCCGAACTTCTGCTTGCTGCTCGGCAAAGTGCGACAGAAGGGACGATACAAGTTTGACCGCCCGCTCAAATCGGGCCGAAGCGATCGGGGACTTACCTTCCTGTTCTGTCTCGAGTTTTTCACGAAGGGTCAGCCTCGGCTCTTCCCCCTCGGGAATTCGCGGATCAAAGATCACGGTGATCTTCCGATCGTCCTCTGCCGCAAACTCTCGCACCATTAGGCCCCGCGAGCGTGCCGTCGCCTTCCAATCGACCCTGCGCAAGTCGTCATTCGGCATATAATCGCGAAGCGAGAGTAGGTCCTGGCCGGATCCGCGTTTCTGCGAGATGAGTTGCCCCGCCTCGAGCGGCATGTCGTCGATCTCCGACCCCAACGGCTCGATCGGCGGCAAAACGATCAGCTCCGTCTCGCGAGCCGAAAGCCGTCGCCGATGCCTGAAGAATGCGAACGGAAACTTGGTCGACAGTTCAAAATCCTTGATCAGAAGCCGTCCGCGAGTCGGAAAGATGTGCGGAACCTTACTCTCAGTCACCTGATTCCGCGGCAGATAAGCGAAATAGTCTAGCGTTCTCCGCACGACCGGAGCTTTTGCCAATCGCGTAGCGATAAAGCCTGGTAGGAGTTTGCGCAGATCTGCGGCGGCGATCGATTCCTCCCGTTCCTTGCCCCGCACCTCTGCCACGACCGAATAACTCGACAGCAGCCGCTTGCGGTTATGAATACTCACCAAAATGGTGGTTTCCTCGCCTGCGAATATCGTCTCGGGAAAACGCATCTTTACGTCGAGTTTCTTGAGACACAGTCCTCCTGCTAAAAATCCCACAACCATCGTGGCTATAAGAAACGAAAGGACAAGAAAAAGCAGGTTATTCCCCGTGTTCCAAGCTGAAAACGCGACGATCGCGATCAGCCCAAGCATGATGGCTCCACCAAGAGTAAATTCGAAGGGCAAGTTAAGCTGCGACGCTTCTTTGCTCGCGTTTTTTGCAAGCGGCGGGACGACGAAGATGAGGATCAGGACGACAAACACCATCGAGATCACCGCAGCGACCATCGCAAGCCGCGGATTTCCCGTCTGATGCGCCAGGTAAGTCAATGCCGCGAGAGACAGCCCGCCGACGATCACGATGATACCCAGGACCGCGTTTCGGACATCGCGAACGCTAAATAGTTCGGACACGGTTTTTAGGTCCATCGGCTTCTCCTGAGACCCTCGGACGTTCTCGGCGGAGAGTCGGTTACTTGATTACACTTCTTCGATCTCGATTTTCCGTTACACGTGCTGGACCGTTCTATGCTGACGAGGCAGGAATCTTGTCGCAATCAGATTCGTCAGCCAGAGGGTGATGGCAAGAACAAGGACAAGCCGAAGGGTGGTGGGAAAGATAGCCGCATAGAACCCTTCATACGAGACGGCTGGCAACAGCACAAAATACGCTACCTTTTTCCACATTTCGGGATGTGGTGTGTCGATAAGCGCGGCGTAAACAGATCGGAGGTATATCCCGAGCACGAACATACCGAGCGGCACCCCTATGGGTCCGAAATTTCTGAGAAGGTCTGCAAAAGGAGAAATAGCGAATGAATTCTCCCCGTAGTTAAAATAAAGATCACCGAGTGCCCGTGGATCCGACGTTCGAGGCTTCTCGTTCCAAATAAACCTCGGGATGAACGAGGTGTAAAAGTCGTTCAGGATGTTGTTTTCCAGTCCATAACTCTCTTCGTACGGCGCGAGCCGTTCATAATTGGCGACCACAACGGCTACTGAACTCAGGTTTTCGATGCGACCTGTCAGTGCTTCCGCAGTCTGCTGGATAACGATGTTCGGATCCTCCGTTGAAAAATAATCGATCGTCGCAACGACCTGACCGAAGTAATCCCCTGAACTCGTTCGGGCCTCTGAGCCCTTTATGTTTCGAAAGCTGGTTCCGTAAGCCATACCTAACACCAAAGCGAGCAGGCCGATCACGCCGAAGGCGAACGCTACGCGAAGGTTTAATTTTCTTCCGGCCGCGACGAAACAGTAAGCGATCTGGATCAAACTCGAAAGAAGACTACCTCGGGACCCGGCGACCGCCGCATTTACCGGTACAAGTATCAGCAAAACTACGATTATTCCATAGAAGACCGGTCCCCGTCGTTTAGTGCTGAACACACCAAGCCACAAGAGCAAAGTACCCACACCTAGAACGGCGACCAGGAAGGAAAGAAGTCCGTCAAATGGCTCAACCTTGACACTTTTCTGGTATCCAACAAGCCCCTGCAAAAAAGCTAACACATTGAAAGAAATTCCTATGCATAGCAAAAGCGTACCTGGAAGCCATACTTGTCCGGGGCGCCAATGCCACGCCGGCAACCTTGGTGCTATGAGATCAGACACGTATTGACCGACGGGAATAAAGAAACCCGCCGTGAGACCGAGAAAGCCGACTGATATGTACACAAGCGAAAGCGGAAGGTTATACGTCGGATCGTCAATAAGCGAAAGATAGTACGGATCTACCCATCCGAATGCGAGAAAAAAACTTCCGACGATGAATGCTGGAAACACATAGATCCACGCCTCCAAGACTAGAGGGTGGAATAGATTAAACTTTCGAATGTAAAGAAGATAAGCACTCGGTGCGAGTACACAAACGGCCGATAACAAAGTCCAAGGCAGTATGTACAAGGTCGGTGTTATGTTGCCCAAGCCATTTTCAATCCAAACAAAACCC
>JAQSDP010000127.1 GCA_029945985.1 bacterium
AGACCTTATCGCCGCCCCGAAAGACCACTGCTTGCAGAACCTTCGACGTAATGTTGCCCTCGTTGCCCCACGTCTCACCGCCGTCCGCCGTAACTAAAACTGTCCCCAACTCGCCGACTGCGATGGCGTCATTCGGCCCCATGGCCGTCACTGCAAAGAGGTTCAGGTTCACCGGCGATTCCTTGTCCTCCCAAGTGAGACCGCCGTCCGCCGTCCGCAGGATCACGCCATTCGACCCAACCGCATACCCAACGCCGTCCTCCGTAAAGCTCACGGAATAAAGATTAGTATCGAGATTCGTTTTCACCCTCGACCACGTCACGCCGCCGTCCATAGTAGCCAGGATAGTGCCCTTGTCTCCGACGATAACGCCCTGTTTGTCGGTGGAAAACTTGATGTCCTCGAGCCAGTTTTTCGTACTCGATTCGACACGGTCCCAATACGCACCGCCCGTCGTCGAGCGAAGTATCAGCCCGTTCGAACCAACGGCGTATCCAACCCTGTCAGAGACAAAATAGACTCCGTACAGGTCCTCGGTCACACCGGTGATGCCCTTACCCCAGCTTTGTCCGCCATTGTTTGTCCTTAAAATAGTGCCGCGGTCACCGGCTATCCAGACCTTGTCGTCGCCGAAGAACGTCATCGAATTCAGGTTCGCGTCGACACCCGAATAGACCTGCACCCACAGTTTTCCGGCATCATTCGTTATCCAAACGCGCCCGCTCGAACCGGCGGCGTAACCGATCTCGTCGTCGAGGAAAAGCAGATCGTTCACGTCTTCACGCCCGCCCCCCGAAAGCCGATGCCAGCTATATCCGCCATCGTCCGTGCGCACGATCAAGCCGTTTTCGCCGACCGCCCAGCCGGTGAATTTATCCGCAAAACAATGGGCCAGGAGCCGCGGATTTGTCCGCACATTAAACGGCAGCCACGTCGTTCCGCCGTCGCCGGTCAGCCATACGAGCCCGTTAGCATCCGTCATCGACCCATTCTTCGCGTCCGAGAAGCACAGGGAAAGCAGGTCCGAGCGGCTGTAGATATTGATTCGCTGCCAAGTCTCGCCGCCGTCGGTCGAGCGAGCGACACATCCGCCGGTGCCGATCGCAACCACATCGGTCTCAGTGAGAATTTCGGCTCCGTTCAGCAAGACCGAGCCGCCGCACGGCTGCGACGCCTTCCAAGTTTCACCGCCATCCTTCGTGATGATCGTTGTCCCGTTCCCGCCGACGGCGACTGCATTCTTCTCGTCTAGTGCCGAGACATGTGTCAGGTGATTCTGGACGCCCGACGGCTGATCTTTCCACGTGTGCCCGCCATCGATCGTCTTCAGGATTCGGCCGTACGTCCCGACAGTCCAGCCAATCTTATTGTCATCAATAAACGTAACCGCCGATAAATGGTCGCGCGTCTCAACCGGCACGGCTTGCCAGAACGAACCACCATTATCGGTAACCAGGATCGTCCCGCGAGCCCCAACGATAACCGCGTTCTTTTCGTCCTTCGTAAACACGGAAGAGAAGGACACTTTCGCCATCGGCACCTGCGGCTGCCATGTGAACCCGCCGTTTCTCGTATAAATGACCGCGTTGTCCGCCCCGACGGCAAACCCGCTTAGCTTATCCTTCGCAAAGTGGATCGCATTCAGCTGATTCCCCTGCGGCAGCGGATTCTGCCAAACCCACCCCGGCCCAACGCGCTGGGCAGAGACAGAGAAACAGCCGCAAAAAAGCGCAATAACTATGAAAATATATCTGCGTTTATCTGCGTTCATCCGCGGTTAAAGTTCCTGCACGCCGAGATCAACCACCAGCTCATCCAATACCTCGTGATCGACATGCCCCGCCGCGGCGATGGTCCTCGCCGCCTTGTCCGCTATCTCCTGAACTTCGTGGCCGGCGTGGCCTTTTATCCATTGCCATTTGATGTCGTGTTTCGCGGCGGCGCTGTCGAGCTTGTCCCACCAGTCGTGATTCGTCTTCCGCTTCCAACCGCTCGACATCGTCTCTACTACATACCGCGAATCGGACAGCAATTTCACCTTGCACGGCTCTTTCAGATTCTCTAACCCGATCGTCGCCGCCGCGATCTCTGCCTGCTGATTCGTCGCCGCCCCTAAATACTTCCCGACCGCCTTCCAAACACCCTTAAACCCAAGCACCGCCACCGCCGCCGCACGCGGATTCCCCTTCCCGTTCCCCAGGCTCGAACCATCGCAAACTATCGTGACTTGTTTCATTTAATTCTCAGTGCAACGAGGCGGAAGATAAAGCCAGCCAAGAAGGCGATTGCAACGATCGTGAAAAAATTGAGAACAAGTCCCTCCGCACCCCGAAACAACCCAGATGCCCCCTCCCAACTGAATGGAATTCCCCATTCAGGGAATCGCGGGCCGGGCGCCCAGCTGATTGGTTGGTTCTTCAATTGATCGTACAACCTCGACGCGAAAAAATACGCAACCAAATTCAGCAAGGCGAAGAATACGATCGTCGCAACGAACCCTACTTTGAAGGGGCGATTATAGATGTCGCTCATTACTTCTCAACCCTCATCTCATGGTCCATATACGAATCGAACGTGTCGTCGTGCGAGATGACGAACAGTTGATCGAAATGGTGGATCTGGCCGATCTGCTGAGCAAGGTTTTCGCGGCGTTCGGCGTCCATGTTCGTCGTCGGCTCGTCAAAGAAAGCGATTCGGATATCCGACAATTGCTTGAGCAACGCCAGCCGCACGGACAACGCCGCCGCCATCTGCTCGCCGCCCGAGAGGCTCACGAACGGCCTGTCGTAGCCGCCCTCCTCGAGCGAAATGCTGTAATCTTCCGTCCACTTCAGCGTGCGTTCGGCATTGCCGGTGATGTCGCGATAGAGCAGATTCGCCTCCTGCGACACGTGCCAGACGTAATTTCGAGCGACCAGCGGAGCCGCATCCTTTAGCGTCGTGCGGATGAAATCCGTCGTCTCCAATACTTTGTCAAGCCGCTCCTTCTCGCGAAACTCATCCTGCATCGACCGCCGAACCGCCTCTAGCCGCTCAAGTTCCACCGCGAGCTCCGCCAATCGCCGCTCCGCCACATCCAGGGTCGTCCGCAGCTCGACCTGACGCTTCTCCAATTCTACAAGAGCTTGCCGTTCAACGAGATGCCGTTCCCGGTCATACCCCTTGCTCGCATCCGCAAACGCCGACTCCGTCTCACTTAGACGCCGCGAGACATCCAGAAGTTCCCTTTCAACCACCGCAAACTGAGATTCGCGTTCGGCGAGCAAGGCCGCAGCCGCCTCATTCGCGATGAACGTACGATGCGCATCGATCGTTCGCTCCCGAGTGGCAGTCGCGCCGGCCCAGTTCGTATCGAGATCTTTGTAGGACTCTAATTGCTCAACCGCGATCCGTCGGTCGCTTTCCAGACGTTCAAGATTCTTCTCTGCTGCCGACACCGTCTCACGAATCTCAGGCTCCCTGCCAAGATCACTACTAAGCACCGCGATTCGCGCTTTCGGATTATCGAGCGCCGAAAGTTCTGCCTCCGCCTTTCCCAACTGCGATTCGGCCTCCGAGATCGGCGACCTGTCCTTCAAAGCTAAAGCCTTCCGCTCGTTATACTTTTCGCCCTCGATCTTGATCTCTGCGAGGCGTGCCTCGTACGCAGGCGCCCGAGCGGCTACTTTTACCGCCTCCCGCGAAACCCCGAGAGAAGCGGCAACACTAGCGTGCTCCTTGTGCAGCGACGCGACCCGAGTACGCAGATCGGCAAACTGATCGTTCAAGAACCCCTCAAGCGTCTGGCCGTTTTTCAAGTTAAGACACCGCTCGGACAAGATCGGACACACGCCGTTGCGAACCTCGCGTTGAAACGCTTCGTCTCGCTCGATCGACGCCTGAAGTTTTGCGATCTCGCGGACTATCTCGCCGTCGCGAGCCTGATACTGATCGACCTCGGCCGCTTTCGCATCACTCTCCTGAGCCGCCTTTAGCTGAGCTAGGTTGATCCGGTACGATTCGCGCAGGGCGATCAGCTGCTCGTCGATACTCTTGACCTCACGATCCGCCGCCTCGGCCCTTGCGAACTCTGTCCGCAGCCGAGCTACGTCCTTCTCAAGCCGTTGTTGGTCCGCCAGTTTCGGCTGAAGTTCGAAGATGCTCGCGTGAGCCTTCTGGATCCGCTCAAGCTCTGCTCGGAGTTGCGTCTGCTCGGACCTAACATTGGCCTCCGCTGTCTCGATCCTCGCGAGGCCGTCGCGCATCTTTTGCCGCTCTTCCCGCTCGCGTTCAAGCTCGTGGATCCGACCGAGGGTCGTCTGATGAAGCTCCGCATCCACGCGAACGGCAGCAAACTTCTCCGCCGCCTCTTTCGACTGCTGAAGCCCCGCCGATCGCTGGTTCTTTAGAAACTCGGCCCGATGACTCTCCGATCGGTGCTTCTCAACCTCCGCTGACATCGACGCGATCCGCGATTCGATCTCATCAAGAGCGGTCACAGAAGATCGATTGTCGATCACGGAAGCCTCGACCTTCTCAAGCTCCGAACGCTTTAAAGACACGTCTGACGACAGGTCTGAGTGCCGTGCCGTAACTTCATCGATCCGCCCAACCTCGCCCTCGGCCCTCGCGATCCGCATCGCAACCGCGTTTATCTGACCTTCCACATAGCGGGCCGTCCGCAGCAGCTCATCGGCACTTCGGCGATATTCTTCGACCTTCAGCAGAGTGTCGAACGTCTTCTTTCGCTCGGCCGCCGTCGCTAAAAAGATCGCGGTGTACGTCCCCTGCGGAACGCCGATCGCGTGCTTGAATAATGTTTCGAGATCCGTCCCCGGCTCGACGCCGAGATGCTGCCATAGGAACCGAGTGACCTCTTCCTTCTTCTCCGCGATGCGAAACCCAAGCTGCGGATCATAGACGTAATAACCGGTCATCGTATCTCGATAGACCGAGTATTCACGCTCGTCGAGACTGCTCTCGAACGTCACACGGACCGTGCCTTTCTTCGTTCCGCGTCTCAAGAATTCGTCTTTCTTATAGGCGAGCAGATCGAATAGCGCCCACGCGATCGCTTCGATGATCGTCGTCTTCCCGGCGCCATTTTCACCCGTGATCGCGGTGCTCCCACGCTCAAATTCAAATGTAGATTCGGCATGAGATTTAATGTTCTCAAGCTCGACTCGTTTGATCAGCATTCCCAGTTCTTCTCTTGATTCGATGTTAAGATAACCACGGGCAGAAACGCGAACGGTAGAGCTGCCTTTGCAAAATTCTGACTGCCGAATTCTGAATTCTGACTTCCCGCACCTTATGAAGATCGCCAACGGTGAAAGCGTAATCCTCGTCCTCCACACTCCGCGGGAGAAGCTGCTGGGAATATTGGACGAAATAAATCAGTCGGGTGTTTTCGTACGCGCGATCGACCTCGGCTACTTCGACGACTGGGTCAACTCGATCGTGAACGACGAGCAATATCTGCCGATGAGCGATTATTTCATCCCAATGTGGCGCGTCGAACGCATCACGCGCGACGAAGGCTCACCGTCAATGACGGACCAGTTTGAACAAAGAACGGGAAAGAATCTCGGAGAGTTCTGATCTAAGGATTTTTCTATCGACACCCGACCAAAGTGCTATTGTAGAAGATTGTCCACACCGACCGCACTCTGGGAGGATCGATGACCCATCTCCAAACTCCGTCAGCTGTATTACTCGCGCTTATTCTTGGATTCTTCGGTCTGTCATTGGTATTTTCTGATTTGGGTCCGAATGAGTCTTGGCAGATTCGACTTTCTATCGGTGTGGTTTATTTCTTCCTCTGCGGTCTCGGTTTTGGTTTCGCTTTTCCAAACGTCTGGCCTCTCGCGGCTTTAATCGCATGGGGTGGCCTGCTTTTCGGCGGCTTTCTCCTTCTCGCAGCGCTTAAAAAATATGGCCTTGAAGCGTTTGCAGCGCAAGAACCACCTTCCATTTCACCGGGTTTGGTGCTACTAGCTGCGCCGCTCGGTCTTGCACTTGT
>JAQSDP010000128.1 GCA_029945985.1 bacterium
ATCGCGATTGTCCTTCTTTGCCGCGGCGATCTTGCTGACCGGGTCGTTCATATCTCCGAAAACGATCGCGTTTGTCGGGCAAACCGCCAGGCATGCTGTAAGGACCTCACCGTCCCGCACGCGGCGGCCGTCCTTTTCCGCTTCAATGCGCGCAACGGCAATGCGCTGGGTGCAGTATGTGCATTTTTCCATGACCCCGCGACTACGGATGGAAACCTCCGGGTTGCGGAGCAATTTATATTGCGGCGTATCCCAATCCTGATAAAGAAGGAAGTTAAATCGACGAACCTTGTACGGGCAGTTGTTGGAGCAGTAGCGGGTCCCGACGCAGCGGTTATAAACCATGTCGTTCAGTCCTTCAGGATTGTGAACGGTCGCCGTAACCGGACAGACGACTTCGCACGGGGCCTGCTCACACTGCATACAGGGCAGCGGTTGGAATGCGACGCTTCCGGGATTGTTTATGTCAGTCCCGGAATAATATGCATCGACGCGTAGCCAGTGCATCTCACGGCTCTTTTCGACCTGTTGCTTACCCACGACGGGTATATTGTTCTCGGCCTGACAAGCGACCACGCAGGCGTTGCAGCCGATGCACGAGTTCAGGTCGATGGACATTGCCCACTTATGGTTGGTCTTGTACCACTCCCGGTATATCTCTGTACCGGTTTCGCTGTCGTACATCGTCGCCGGATATTCTTCTTTCTGTGCTCCAATATTGGGATTCGCCAGATACGCGTCGAGGTCGAGCATACGAAGGATGTCGCGGCCCTCCATGTTGAAGTGGATCTGGGACGAAGCGATCGACGTTTGCTCGCCGGTCTTTGCAATATCCCCGAAGCCGAAGCTCATGGCGTCAGACCGCATCACATCAAACGTGCTGTAGCCGATACCAGTTCCGATCTTCCCGGCGCGCTTTCGGCCGTAACCCATGGATATCGTAATGACATCATCGGGTTGACCGGGCGAGATCCAAACCGGAACACGTTCGGAGATCGTGCCGCCCTGATATGTAAGCGTCACAAGATCGGAGGACATGTTGTTCCCATGCGTGTTAACGAACGCTATGCCGCGTTCGCCGCCCGAGATCTCGTCGGGGTCGTTGCCGCGGTTCAAACTAAGTCGGGCAGCCGTTGCAGGACTTACCAACGCTACGTTTTCCCAGGTCACCTTGTTGATAGGATTCGGTAGTTCCTGAAGCCAGCCATTGTTCACGAATCGCCCATCGTATATCGACGGATCAGGGCGGATCGAGATCTCCAGCGGCCCGGAACCGGCAGCCGCGGGGGGCTGAGGCTGGGTCAAAAATGCAGCGTTCGCCGAAACTGTCCTCGAAGGAGATGCGGTGTTTTGAATAAACCCATCGTGAACCGCCTTCCGCCAGTTGTCCTCGAACGTCCGCTGGGCGGTTGGCGCTGGTGCGGCCGAGCCGTTCGAACCTGGCGAAACCGCCGGACTGGGTGACGCCCCAGGGTTTGAAGATACAGCGGGACTCGGAGAAGCTGCCGGTGTAGATTGAGCAGCAGTTCCCGGAGATGCGGCAGGTGAAGGAGACGTCGTCGCCGCAGTCGTTCTGGCAGCTGCGGGTGCCGCCGTCAGATTCTGGGTTTGCCAATATTCCTTGACGATATCGTAATCGCGCTTGTCGAAGTTTTCCCGGAAGAAAAGCTGAACCAACTCGTGAGCGCAACGGCTGTCATAAAGCGGCTTGACGAGTGGCTGTACGATGCTCGCGGTACCGTCGTATGCCCGGGCGTCAGTCCAAGCTTCTAGGTAGTGCTTCTCCGATATGTGCCAATGGCAAAATTCGGAGGTTTCATCAACGTAGCGACCAAGATGAATCCGCGTATTGATCTTACCCAGGCGGTCCTGATCGAGCTTGAGATCAGCAGGCGTGTTGTAGACGGGGTTCCCGCCGAGCATCACGAGTGTTGTCACCCGTCCCGCGTCGATATCGGTAACAAGTTCTCGAAGCTGCTCGATCTGGGTCCGCTCGTATGGTGATATCGGATCGGTATAAACCACCGTTTGCCCGACGTTGCCGAGGGCTCCATTTATGGCATGTGCGATAGCATGAACGATGGCCGGCTGGTTGTCGCCGACGATAACCAGTGAGCGGCCTCGGAATGCGCCAAGGTCCCTGGCCATCGTGGCTATCCATCCGTCAGAGTCATCGTAGGTCGAAGAAGCTCCGCCGACTCCTAATGCCGCAGCGATCGCCTTGGCGACCTCCGGCATTTGACTGGGTTTGACAGCTTTTCGGTGATCGGCCTTTGCTCCCGTCAGCGTATGCGTTGTTTCAATGGCGTAGAGCCGGCAGATGTCAGTGGCACCCTCTTTTAGGGCGCGTGCGGCCGCAAAATCTTTTCCGTAGCGTACGTTGAAGCTCGAGAAGATGTCCGCGTCGAGCGAAAGGACCCGCTGGGCGTTCTCTAGCCTGTAAACCGTGTTGACCGGCGAACCGAACGCGAGCCTTGCTCCCTCCATCGCGCTATCTTTATTTACCGGCTCATACTGATACCACCGGGCATTCGGCATTTCAGCCGACAGTCGACGGAATTGATCCTGCAAGGTTGGTGAAGAAACTGTTTCGGTCAGGAACCTGATTCCCGCTCCCCCATCCTGTGCGGTTTGATCGACTATGGTCCGAATTGCCCGGACAAAATCCTGCCAGCTCTTTGGCGATCCTCGATAAAGGGTCTCCTGCGAGCGGTCCGGATCGTACATATCAAGGAGCGATGCCTGGGCGTAGATGTCTGTCGCGCCGAGGCTTCCGGGATGTTCGGGATTTCCCTCGATCTTGACTGGTCGGCCGTCAAAAGACTTAGCCAAGAGTCCGGTAGCGACGCCGCCGAGCGTCATCGCAGTGGCAAAGAAGAGGGGTTTGCCGGGAATGATGTCCTCCGGTTGGGTCACGTAGGGAACGATCTTTTCCGGCGGTTGAATAACACACCCGGAAAGCCCGGCTAGGGCGAGCGATGCTCCCATGACCTTCATGAAATTGCGACGGTTCAGGGACGGGTCCCAATTCTCGACATCGACCGGGAATTCGCCCTTGATCTTGTCTTCGAATTCCGGCGAACCGGCGAATTCTTCAACGCTTCTCCAATACTGCTTACCGCTCTGCGAAAGGATATTTTTACGCGTTTGCGCAAAACCTTTTTTGCTTTCCGGACTCGGCATCGTAATTAATGATTCCTTTTTCAAACTCTTATCGGTGACAGATCGAACAACTGGTCAGCATTTCCTTGCTGCGGATCTTGTACTGCTCTTTCAAAGCAACGCGATCTGCCGTCTCGAGATCTCCGTTATTCCACTGCATGTTGTAGATCTCGGATTTCGGGCGAATAAACTTCTCAGGTTCCCGGTGACAGGCAAGACACCATTCCATCTGAAGTGTGTTTTCCTGGTAAACCGCCGGCATCTTGTCGATCTGCCCGTGGCAAGTCGAACAACCGACTCCCTTGGCTACGTGAATGCTGTGATTGAAGTAGGTGTACTCAGGAAGATCGTGAACCCGTTCCCATTGGATCGGGATGTTGTCGCGAAAGCTTGCCCGGACAGGCTCCAGATACGGACTGTCCGCCCAGATCTGGCTATGGCAGTTCATACATGTTTGTGTCGGGGGGATACCCGCTGATGCAGCCGTCTCGACCGAGGTATGACAATATCTGCAATCAATGCCGTCGTCACCCGTGTGATGCTTGTGGCTAAACTGAACTGGCTGCTGCTTTTCCACGTAGCGGCCCGTTAGATATGACGAACGAGCGACTTGCGTATACACGTAGAACGCAGTGCCGGCAAGTACAACGCCGAGGATCATACTTATCCGGGCGATGGTGTTTGCACTCTTATGGAAAAATTGAGCCATTCTTAAACTTCCCTCAAAATACCAGCCGCTACGCAACTAGAAATCGACGCCTCCCTGGCTTCGGAACTTCGAAACAAAGGCGGTTAGCGTCAACGTGTTAGAAAAAATCTTGAAGAACTACTGTAAAACTGCCCCTAATTCTACTAAAAGTTTCAAATTCCGCAAATCTCAAACCAGAAATGTAATCTTTAGAGATACTTACAAGCAATCGGAGACCTAATTAGGAGAACTTCTTTACCTTAGAAGAAACAATATAGGTATAGATATACCGGTAATATCGGGTTACGGCTTCGGCCGAGTGATCAACGCGGCCCCGATCGCGGCTGCATCCTCGCCGACAGTAGCCGCCAGGATCTGCGTTTGAGCGAATGCTCGAGCAAAAGAGAGCTCCTTAGCCCGGGCGGTGATCGCTTCAATAACTATATCTTTCGCTCCGGTTATCTCGCCGCCGACAACTATAGTCTCGAGGTTGAGGAGGTTGATCACATTTGCTATCGCCGTACCGACGTAGGTTCCGGTGCGTTCGAGCATTAGATGGGCAAACTCGTCGCCCTCCTCGCCCGCCTTTACGATCTCTGCTATTCCGATCCGCTCCTCCTGCAATTTACCCAGTGATGAAGTACTGTCGCGATTAAATCTGCTGCGGGTGCGACGCACGATATTAGCAGTGGAGGCGACCTCCTCGAGTCGGGTTCCTTCCGAATCGATGGCAATATAGCCGAACTCACCTGCATAGCCGCCGGCTCCTTCCCAGAGTTCTCCGTTTAGTATGAATGCACCACCGACCCCGGCACCTATGGTCGCGTAGAACATGCTCGGGCTTCCCTTCCCGGCCCCGTACGTGAATTCAGCAATAGCGGCGGCGTTGGCATCGTTCTCGAGTACAACGGGCACATTCGCCAGTCCTGTGATCGCCTCAGCGATGTTCAAAGAGGACGTCTCAGGGATGTTTACCGAATAGGCGACTCCGCCGTTTTGCCGATTGATGAGTCCCGGGATCGCGATACCTATTGCGTCGACAGGCCCAAGTTTTTCGAGCGCGGTTCGTACGAATGAGACGATCCGGTCGAGCGGGTCTGATCCGTCGAAGCGAGGCTCGACGACCGCTTCAGAAATAGAATCATCTGAAGCGACGGCTACTGCCCGAAGAAGATCGCCGGACACTTCGATGCCTAAAGTTTTGCTCTGTGAGGACATATTTATAGCGAGGTCACCGCGATTATTAGCCAGTTAGGGCTGGAGTGTCAATCAATTACGGGTGACCCATGCGGGTTAATTGATTGACGTATGCAACCTCGAGAGCTAATCTTGCAGAAGCCGCAAAAGCCATCCGTCGGAATCCACACCATATGGATCACCTTTCACAGATCATCGAGCAGTACGGCATCTATGCCGTGTTTGCACTTTGTACCGTCGAGGGTGACATCACGCTGCTGATCTCGGGCGCGATGGCTCACAGCAACTTCTTCGGGAAGTACAGCTTTTTCAAAGTATTTCTCGCGGGCACCCTGGGCGGGTTGGCGGGCGACTGTGTAGCTTACGGCGTAGGGCGCATCTTTCATGAGAAAGCGAAAGATTATCGCTTTTACAAAATGGCACACCCGCGTATCGAAAGACTCATTGATAAATTCGGCGGCTTCGCGATCGTCATCTCAAAGTACATCTATGGTATACGTGCCGCGATGTGCGTCTTTTATGGCGTTGGAAGAATGCCGTTCCATCGTTTTTTGATTCTTGATGCCGTAAGCTGCGCCACGTGGGTGCTGATCCTTTCCGGGACGGGTTATTTCTTCAGCGGTGCGATAACCTCAATAATCGGCGACTTTCAGCAGATCGGCGTCGCATTATTTTTCATCATTCTTTCTGCCGTGGTCATTATCTTTGCGGTAGAGAGATTCTGGCTCTCCGAGAAGGTCGAAGAGGTTGATCCTGAAACTGTCCGTAAGATAGAGGAGAAACTTCACGCGGTCGAGGAAGTAGCTCAAGAGAAGCTGCACGATCTGGGCGAACGTCTGCACCTTACCCGCGACGCTAATAAGGATAAGGAGCCAAAGGAGACTTCCGATCGAAAGTCGGACTCAGCTTCCGCCTCCCGAAAATGACCGCTCTCCCGACT
>JAQSDP010000129.1 GCA_029945985.1 bacterium
TCGAGGGGCGAATCGAGTTCGAGAACGTTTCGTTTGCTTATAAGGACGAAGATTGGGTTCTTAAGGACATTTCCTTCAAGGTTGAACCGGGCGAGAGTATCGCACTTGTCGGCCACACCGGCTCCGGTAAAACGACGATCACGAACCTGTTGATGCGCTTCTATGACGTGCAGAAAGGGCGAATATTGGTCGATGGAGTGGATGTTCGCGACTGGGACCTGCATGACCTGCGGGCGAATTTTGCGGTCGTGCTGCAGGATGTATTCCTTTTTAGCGGATCCATCCAGGACAATATTCGTCTGGGCAACGCGGACATCGGCCGCGATCGGATCGAGTGGGCAGCGAAAGAGGTACATGCGGACGAGTTCGTAAAGAAGCTCGACCGGGGGTACGAATCTTTGGTGAAAGAACGTGGCGCAGGCCTATCGGTGGGACAAAAGCAGCTTATTTCGTTCGCTCGCGCCCTCGCCTTCGACCCAAAGATCCTCATCCTCGATGAAGCGACGAGCTCAATTGACACGGAAACGGAGCAGTTGATCCAGCAAGCCGTAGAACGGGTCATGGAGCACCGAACTTCGCTTGTCGTCGCTCATCGGCTTTCGACGATCCAACGATGCGACCGGATCATGGTTCTTCATCATGGCGACCTTCGAGAGAGCGGAACGCACAACGAACTGCTCGGCCTTCGCGGACTTTATTGGCGGCTTTACCAACTTCAGTACTCAGACGAAAAGCTGCACGTCTCGGATCCGGCAAACTTGTCGGACGCGTCGCCGTTCCGGATAGCATAAGCCTGAACCCCGATGGAGGGCTCACGTTGCACCGCGAAAGTTGAGGTTGCAACGCAATTTGAGCACCCTGCACCGCGTTTTTTCGGCTTGGAAAAACCGCCGCAACGTGTTCGCGATACCCGCAATTACGCATTTTGCACCTCGCTGCGCTTCGAGAGGGAATACCAGTCATTGTTCCCGCGATGAGCCCGCTATATGTTCCACACCGTCCCGCTAATGATCCCATTTCAGATCGCACCGCTACTCGTTCCGCAAAACTATGATAATTATTCGACATAAATTATAATGTTGGGCGCTGCGGCCCTTTTATGAACGACGCTCTTCAGACGCATTGCGACTCGGTGATCGGACAGATGTTCGAGCGCTGTCATGAGAATGCGCCGAACTTCGGGGTCACCTCCGATTGCTTTTCAAGATCGCTGAACGGTACGCTCGAAAGATTCAAGAAGTCATCAAGCGATGATCTTGCCGAAAAAGATGTCACAGATTTTCTGGGCCAGATCCAAGCGGACGACCTATTTATGGCGATCGCGTGTGCGAACGGAAATGAGCGGGCGTGGTGGGATTTCGATCAGCAGCACCGTGCTTACATGGAGCGCGTCGCCCGGCATTTAGCCCGTACGGAGATGGACGCGACGGACATAGTAGACGCAGTCTACGAGCAGCTTTACGGCACGCGGATCGTCGACGGGGAACGAGTCAGCAAGTTTGCGACGTATAGCGGCCGCGGCAGTATCCGCGGCTGGCTTCGAACAGTTATCTGGCATTCGTTGGTCGATCGGCATCGGGCCGGACACGACGAGGTTTCTCTCGATGAGATGACCGAGAACGTCGGCGAGGGCGGTGCTCACGCAAACTTCGCCGAGAAACCTTCTGGCGGCGACGAAACGATGGTCGATCAGATCGCCCGCGACCGCTATCGCAAGGCGACCGTCACAGCTATCCAAAACGCCTTCAACACTTTAGAAGATCACGAGAAACTGATCCTGCTCTATTATCACGTTGAAAACCTTAAGCTGCGGGAAATCTCAAGGCTTGTGGAAAGCGAAGATTCACCGCTCCGAGCCTGGTTCCAGCGCAGATCCGCGACCCGGGAGAACAACCCTGCCGGCCGCATTCACGAATCGACCGTAATGCGTTGGCTTGAGAAGTGTTACGCGAAAGTGCTGCAGTCATTCCGCTCTCAGTTGATATCGGAAAGCGGCTTGAGCGAAGCCGAAATAGCGATCTGCACTCAGCTTGCGACCCAGGATCTCGCCGGGAACAGCTTTTTCAACAATCTCAACGTCTCAAGGTCCGCCGCGGAGGTATCAAATTAGCCATTTCCGAAAGAAAGTTACGCAAATGTGAACCACATCCGGCGTCTGACATTCGGGAGGGAGATACCGAACATGGAAAACGAGATCAAATTAGACCCACAAGAACTGCAGATTCAAGGAATTCTTGACCGGTATCTTACTTCAGGCAGCAATCGATCAGCAGCCGACGGCAGACACATAGATGACGATTCTCTCTCGGCCTTCGTTGAAGGAACGCTTAACAGACGCGAGTCGGATTCGATAGTGACGCACCTCGTGGATTGCGGCTTTTGCCGGCACACGACTTCTGAATTAGTCAGGTTAGACCTGGCATTCGCAGAGGAAGCCCCCGCACAGATCGCGGCTAACGCTGAGCACTCAAAGATCTCAGATGTTCTAAGCGGCATCTTCTCAAAGATCTTCGGTACGACTGATGGAGCGGTCTTCGCTCACGAAGAGAAAGAAAAAGAGAAAGAAGAGAACGAGCGAGCGGTCGGAGACGAAAAGATCGAAAAAGAATAAAAATCATCAATTTCTTCCCCCAAAGAAGAATCGGCCCCATGTGAGAGCTTAGGCTCAAACACGGGGCTGATTTCATTACAATCTCGCATTTGCAAACGGGAATTGCGCTATAATCGGCTAAAGAATCTATAGCTTGATCTGGGACGAATTGTGTCTCAGAACCATGGAGAATTTAACCATCGCTAACCCTGTCGTTGACTGCCCTCCCGCCGGTCGATCCATTACCGTAGAGCGAGTAGCGACCGCAAAGCTTCCGACCGAAAAGGGAGACTTCCTCATCGCTGGTTACCGGTCGCTTATTAGCGATGAAGAATTTGTGGTGCTGATCAAAGGCGAGATGCGGCCGGAGGTGCCGACACTTGTTCGCATTCACTCGCAATGCCTCACCGGTGACGTGTTCGGATCGATCAAGTGTGACTGCGGTCCGCAGCTTCATAAGGCTATGGAAATGATCCAGGCTGAAGGCCGCGGAGCCATCGTCTATCAGCAGCAGGAAGGCCGCGGGATCGGCATTCTCAACAAGATCCGTGCCTACGCCCTACAGGACGAGGGAGCAGACACTGTCGAAGCCAACGAAGCCCTCGGCTTTGCCGTCGACGCCCGCACCTACGAACAATGCGCCGAGATCCTCTTCGACCTCGGGCTCTGCCAGGTCAAGGTCATTTCCAACAACCCAGACAAACTCCAAGCCCTCGAGGAAGCCGGCCTAACTATAGTCGAACGCATCCCCATAGAAGTCGAAACCGATCCGCCGGCAGCACATTACTTGCGTGTAAAAAAGGAAAAAATGGGACATCTGTTGAAAGTATGAGAACGTCTATCGGCTCAGCCGGCTTCCTAGTTTATTAAGTGATGCCATGACGAGATTAAGATTCATTCTTCGATTTAACTTCGTCCTCATTCTATATCTTACGATCGTCGGTTTTGCTGACGCACAGGTCAACCGAAGTACGATCTCAGGTTTCATATTCGGTCTGGAACGCCGTCCTTTGGCCGACGTCAGCGTAGAAATCCGCTCTGAATTCAGCTCGCTTGGCCGCACTAAAACTGACGGATCTGGCCGTTACTATTTCCGCGGTTTGACCCACGGACGCTATACGATCAAGGTCCTTCCTTTCAGTACCGATTACGCTGAGCAAGCGGAGGATATCGAGATCGCGGGCATGGGGGTTCGGGGCCAGGCTTTGGCCGAGAATGTTCAAAAAGACTTTTACCTTAAGCCACGCCGGGGCCCGGACGCATTCCGTAACTCGGTCGTTTATGCGCAAGATGTCCCTAAGGACGCTGAGGCATCTTATCAACGCGCGGTCGACAGCTTAAACCGGCAAAGCCTTCAACAGGGCATCACGGATCTCGAAAAGGCCATTGAGATCTTCCCGACGTTTTTTTTAGCCCTGCACCGGCTCGGCTTGGTGCGGCTATCCGAGCAGAGATTTGATGAGGCTGCTGTCCTGCTCGCACGTGCAGCCGCGGTGAACGAGCGATGTTTCGAATGCTGGTACGGAATCTCCTATGCTCGTTACTCGACGCGCAGCCTCGCCGAATCTATAGCCGCCGGGGAACGGGCGGTCGTTCTTAAGCCAGACTCAGCGGAGGCAAATCTACTACTAGGCAGAGAGTACCGTTCATCAAGGAACTTTCCCAGGGCGGAGAAATTAATGCTGCACGCCGCCAAGATCTCGAACGGTGCGAGCGGTGACGTATATTGGAATCTTGCACTTCTTTACGGCAAAGACCTCAATCGTTTTGCCGATGCCGCCGACGCACTTGAAAAGTACCTTCTCGCGGAACCGCAAGCTCCGAATATCGAAGCTGTGCAAAAGCTCATTCAAGACTTTAAGCAAAAGTCAAAGTAATCCGTCGGGTCGGTCCATACCTTGCCTTAAGCCTTTTCATTATTGCCACCTGATCCGTCGGGTGTGGTCCCATCACCTTCGAATTTCGAAGCTGTTCCATGTAGTACAGATATCCAAAATCCTGAATTAACTACGATAAATTGGAGTCTCCACGAGCCGAGGCTAATTCATCGTTCGAAGCCAACACGCTAACTCGTTTCCTTTCAATATTTTGAAGCAATATTCGAAATCTAGAACAAATGGCGTTAAATTTGCACTTATCAATGCGAATGTTGTTGTGGTCTGCGCGCGTCCGATGATGCGAACTACGCAAAACCGCATCTCCATGAATCATACAGACTTATTTTCAGGAGATTGAAATGAATATGAATTTCAAGCTAATTACCGGGGTTCTCTCGCTAATGCTTTGCTTTACGGCAATTGCGTTCGGCCAGAAGACATCGGGTAATATTGAAGGCGTTGTCACAGACGCAAACGGAGCCGTCGTTGCAGGAGCAACCGTCACGGCGAAGTCGACGGGTACAACCGCCGGCTACAATCAGAGCACTACCACCAATAGTGACGGTTTTTATCAATTTTCACAGGTTCCGGTAGGTACGTATATTGTTTCGACCACTAACTCTGGTTTTAAGACTACGAATACCTCCGTTACTGTGAGCATCGATAAAGCTGCGGTAGTCAACACCCAATTGGAAGTTGGTGCGGGCGATGTGACCGTTATGGTTACGAGTGACGCATCGACGACCCTCGATATGGGCGACACCAAGATCGACACCAGCATCACCAAGCGCGTGATCGAGGACCTTCCTAAAGGAAACGGATTCTCCTCGCTACTCAAGATCGCTCCGAACGTACGTCCGGAACCGCTTGCGGCCGGCTTTCAGATCGACGGAGCATCGGGTGCGGAGAATGTATTCAACATCGACGGACAGGAAGTTACCAATTTCCGTACCGGCCAGTTGAACACGGCTAATAACGTAAACTTTGCGATCGTGCAGGAAGTTCAGATCAAATCGACCGGTTACGAAGCCGAAAACGGCGGAGCGACCGGTGGAATCATTCAAGTAGTGACCGGCGGCGGTAACGACAGCTGGAGAGGAAACTTTGGTATCAGCTTTTCGCCGCAGAAATTCAACGGAGAACCGAATGTAATACTTACGCGTTTTTCCAGCACGGGCACTTCCACCAACACTCCCGGCAACTCGTACTATTTCCAGCCGAGAAAAGATGGCGGCACTCAGTACACGCCGGTAGGAAGCATCAGCGGCCCAATCATCAAAGAGAAGCTTTGGTTTTCAGCGACTTATGCTCCGACTGTTTCGGAATTCTCGCGTAGGATCGACTACTACGGAAATAGCGTTGCCGGAAACAGTCTCAGCAACCCGAACGGTCGGTTTGTACGGGAAACCGTTGACTACAGTCTAAAGCAGACCAACCAGCAGGCCCTTGTCCGTCTGGATGCCCAACCAACTTCGAAACTTCGAGCTTTCGGAACATTCCTTTGGAATCCGGTTGAAGT
>JAQSDP010000130.1 GCA_029945985.1 bacterium
TTCATATGGATATTCGAGCGTATTGTGAATCAATCCGCCTGAGCATGCAACGGCAGGTCAAAACTAACTAACAGCTAGGGGCGTTAGTGCCTGTTAGTTTTCTGATCGTCACGCGAGCCTGCTCGACTCTGGTGTAGCGAGATCTATTTGGTGTCGTTTGAGGAGTGGGTAGGCTAACTAAACCACCCGCTACCGCAGGTGGTACTGACCCTCGCCACCGCTCCGGACAAAACTAACACCTGCTAACACCTCAAGTGTTAGTTAGTTTCTCAAAGATCAAAAAAAGCTCTTGACTCGCGATGCAACGCTGTGCCATCATCAGTACAGTTAACAGACCTTGCCTAGCCTTCAGGAGATAGGGGGATGGGTGAGGTCTATTTTATTGCTGGTATAAAATCTTGGTGTTGAATTAACGTTAGCGTGAACTCGAGATGCTTGATCAATGTCAGTACCACCTGCGGTAGCGGGTGGTTTAAGGTTACTGATGTTCACGTTCGCGATCCAGACAGGCCGACCAGTGACACTGCAGAATCGATTAGCCGCGTACAACCACCCGCTACCGCAGGTGGTACTGACATGTACAAATGTCCCTCGAATCGATGCAGTAAAGCATCTACCGCGACACCAGCGGTCAATTGCTTAACTAACTAACAGTTGAGGTGTTAGAAGGTATTAGTTCTCGGCCCAAAGACTAACAGGACTAACGCCCTCTCAGCTGTTAGTTAGTTTTTCGTGACTGCTATTCGAAATACAGACTTCCGTTCAGATGGGTCGATCCCACCTTGAAACCCAATGATTCAAGATGGCGTATACTGCACGGACCCGATTCCCTTTTTAGTTCTGGAGAAAACCCCTTATGTTAGCGAAGAAACTACTGTGTGCTTTGATCGCGTTGGCTTTTGTGATGCCGACTTTCACGATCGCACAGGACCAGCCGAAGCCTGAAGAAAAGAAAGAAGAGAAAAAAGAAGACAAGAAGGACGAGAAAAAGCCTGAAGGATTGGTGCTGAAAGCGTCTGAGACGATCAAGTTCACGACCGATGAAGGGACGTGGATGTCGCTGGACGTTTCGCCCGACGGTTCGACGATCATCTTCGATCTGCTCGGCGACATCTACACGCTGCCGATCTCGGGCGGTGAGGCGAAGAAGATCATCGGCGGAATGGCGTTTGAGAGTCAGCCGAAATATTCGCCGGACGGTAAGACGATCGTATTCCTGAGCGACAAGTCAGGCGGCGAGAACGTCTGGGTCGCAAAGGCTGATGGGTCCGACATGAAGGAGGTGACCAAGGGCCGTCGAGCGATGTACATCTCGCCGGATTGGACGCCGGACGGCGATTACATCATCGTCTCGAAATCGGACCAGTCGATCGGCACTTTTTACCCGTTCATGTATCACAAGGACGGCGGAACGGGCGTAAGCATCGGTCCGGCTCCTCCGCCGATGCCTGGGCCGGGAACGCAGGGACCGCCGGTTCCGCGAATGAACTTCATGGGGCTGAAGGCTTCACCCGACGGCAAATACATTTACTACGCACAGCGTACGGGGCCGTTCAATTACAACGCCCAGTTTCCTATTTGGCAGGTCTACCGCTTCGACCGCGAAACCAGCGAGACCTCGCGTCTCACCAACGCTCAGGGCAGTGCGATGCGTGCACTGCTTTCGCCTGATGGCAAGTCGCTCGTCTATGCGACGCGATTCGAGACGAAGACCGCCTTGCGGGTACGCGATCTGGAATCGAACAACGAGCGTTGGCTCATTAATAATGTGACGCGTGACGATCAGGAATCGCGTGCGACGCGGGACACGTTCCCGGGCTACGACTTTATGCCCGACGGCAAGTCGTTGATCGTACCGATCGGCGGAAAGATCGCGAAGGTGGATTTTGCTACCGGACAGGCGACGAACATCCCGTTCAAGGTGAACGTCGAGGCAGAGATCGCCGCCCGTTCGCATTTCGAATATAAGGTTGACGATTCGGCGTCGGTGAAGGCACGGCTTATCCGGTATCCGAGTGTCTCGCCGGATGGAAAGAAGGTCGTTTTCACGGCTTTCAACCGCGTTTACGTTAAGGAACTTCCGAACGGTACGCCGACCCGGCTTACGAGCAACGGCAGCGACGGTGAATTCATGCCGACGTGGTCGCCCGACGGCTCTTCGATCGCATATGTGACGTGGACCAGAGCAGGTGGACACATCCACACGATCCCGGCAACCGGCGGAACTCCGAAACGGCTGACGTCGACCGCCTCGTTCTACGCCTATCCGGCCTATTCACCGGATGGCAGCAAGATCGTGTTCGTGAACGGGACGGTCGAAGATCAGCTCTTCGCCGACATCCGGGCAGACCACGAATACTCGTCGCCGGAAGAAGAGATCCTGCACGCGAAACATAACAACGAAAGTGAGGTGACAGGTAGCGGCGGAGCCGGCCCGTTTGAGTTACGTTACATCCCGACCTCGGGCGGCACGTCGACCCTTATTGGTCCGATGCAGGGCGGACGCTTTCCGCACTTTACCTCGGACAATAACCGCGTGTTTATGACCAGCGGAGCGGGCGTTTCTTCGATCCGACTTGACGGCTATGACCGCCGAGTTCACGCTCGGATAACGGGTAAGGGCACGCCTCCGCAGCAGCCCGCGGCGAGCTCCGTAATGATGTCGCCGAGCGGTGACAAGGCATTCATTGAACTGCAGGGCAAGCACTATCTGGTGACGCTGCCGAAGGCAGGCAAGGAAACAGTTAACGTCAGCCTTGCGGCTCCGACCTCGAACGTTCCGTTCAAAAAGATGTCGAACTTCGGCGGCGATTATCTTGCGTGGACCCCTGACGGTAAAAGTGTGACGTGGTCGTGGGGAACGAAGTTTTATCGCCAGGGCATCAACGACGAAAAGCCGCAGGAATTCGACATCGTAGTTGAACAGCCGCGTAAGCTGACGCAAGGGACGGTCGTTCTGAGCGGTGCGAAAATTGTGACGATGAAGGGCGACGAGATCATTCCGTCGGGCGACATCGTCGTAACGAATAACCGTATCGCAGCGATCGGCCCAAAAGGAAAAGTGACGATCCCAGCCGGTGCAAAGGTTATCGACGTCAAAGGCAAGACGATCATGCCCGGACTGGTCGACGTCCACGCACACATGTGGCCGCCGCGTGACCTGCACCAGAATCAGGTCTGGCAGTATCTGGCGAACCTTGCATACGGCGTTACCACCACGCGGGATCCGCAGAGTGCGACGACGGACGTCTACGCATACGCAGATCTCGTCGAGACCGGCGACATCATCGGGCCGCGTGTTTACACGACTGGACCAGGTGTTTTCTCAGGCCTGCAGATCGACGATCAGGAGTCGGCAAACGCATACATCAAGCGGTACAGCGATGCGTATAAGACCGATACCTTGAAGCAGTACGTGGTGGGTGATCGGCTGACGCGTCAGCAGGTAGTGATCGCGACTCGCGAGAACAAGATCACGCCAACGACGGAAGGTGCTCTCGACATGAAGCTCGATCTGACGCAGATGATCGACGGCTATTCGGGGAACGAGCATTCGCTGCCACTGCAGCCGATCTATAACGACGTCGCACAGTTCGTAGCCAAGACCAAGACTTTCTACACGCCAACGATCCTGGTCGCATACGGCGGCCCGTGGGCGGAGAATTACTGGTTCCAGACGACAGACGTGCTGACAAATCCGAAGGTGCAGCGGTTCATCCCGCGTGAGCTGATGAACGGAATGATGCGTCGCCGGGCTCAGTGGTTCCAGCCGGAAGAGTACAGCTTCAAGAGCATCGCGAAGGGTGCTGCGGACGTTGTGAAAGCCGGTGGACGAGTTGGCGTCGGCGGACACGGACAGATGCAGGGCATCGGGGTTCACTGGGAGCTTTGGTCGATCGCATCGGGCGGAATGTCGAACCATGACGCTCTGCGAGTCGCGACGATCTTCGGTGCCGAAGCGATCGGGCTGAATAGGGACCTCGGTTCGCTCGAGGTCGGTAAACTTGCCGACCTGATCATCCTTGATAAGGACCCGCTCGTCGACATCAAGAATTCGGACTCGATCCGGATGGTGATGAAGGGCGGCGAGCTTTATGACGGCACGACTCTCGATCAGGTATGGCCGACGGCGAAACCGCTCGAACAGCAATACTGGTGGGGCATCGAGCCGAAGTAAAGGCAGGGGCTGCCGAAAAGCCGCCCTTAGTTTTTCTAGATTTTTGCTTCCGATCCTTCTTCTATTTCGTGCCTTTCGTGTTTTTCGTGGATAGACAGAAATTGATCCACGAAATGCACGAAATGAGAAAAAGAAGAAAGTAACAATAACGGGTAACAAAACCAACAGGAAATCACACCCCTAACTGTTAGTTACTACTGTTGCTTATGCGATAATCCACGTTATGAATGGACGCCCGCCGGAGATACCGCCGCATAAGCTGATCAGTGCACTCCGCGGCTACAATCTGCTTCCGGCGATCGTCTTTTTACCCACGCGTAGGAAATGTGACGAGGCGGCGACCGAGGTTGCCGGCGATAAGTCGCAGCAGACGGACGGCGAGAAGTTTGAACGGCGTCAGCAAATATTCAACGAATACCTCCTCGCAAATCCCGAAGTAAAGACTCACAAACACGCCAAGATATTGGTCAACGCAGGTGTCGCTTCGCATCACGCCGGGCATATCCCGGCGTGGAAGCTGCTTGTCGAGAAGATGATGTCGTCCGGCTTGCTCAACGCGATCTTCGCTACGTCGACGGTCGCTGCCGGGGTCGACTTCCCTGCTCGCACGGTAGTGATCACGAATGCGGACACCCGCGGCAACGACGGCTGGCGATCGCTCACGGCAAACGAGCTTCAGCAGATGACGGGGCGTGCAGGACGTCGGGGCAAAGACAATGTCGGATTCGCTGTGCTAGTTCCCGGGCAATTCCAGAATCCGAAGAAGATCGCCGAGCTGTTCAAGACAGAACCCGATCCGCTTGAGAGCCGGTTCCGTGCGACCTACACGACGCTCCTGAACCTGCTTGACGCCTTCAAGAATTTCGAACAGCTTCGCGAGATAGCGGAACGCAGCTTCGCCTTTCGCGGAACCGGACGGCAGATCGACCAGCTTCGAAAGAACGTCGAGTCTGCGACCGATCGGATCAAGTCGAACATCTCGTTGGCCGGAGTCGAGCTCTCAGTGAACGACGTCATCGGATTCGAACGGCTCGCCGAGGCAAAGCGGCGGCTTATCGAGCGGCTTCCGGAAACACGCGTCGAGTCTCGCAATCAATGGCTCAGTGAAAATGTGACACCCGGTCAGATCGTTACTCAGGGACGAAGCGGCAAGCGGCTGTTCTTTATCCTGCAGATGAACGGCGACGCGATCTCGGGGATCCGCGATGACGGGCAGGGTTCGACGTTCCCGGTATCGCGAATCAATAAGGTTTACGGGAATAAATATCCTGTCCGCGAACGCGAGATCGAGCGTGCGTTTTTCGACGTCTACGAGCACACGAATCCGGTACTCGAAGAACCAAAGCCGCCCGAAAAAAGTGTCGAAGGCGATCCGGCGGCCGAGTTGATCGACAGCGTGATCGAGAAGTTCATCGCAGAGCCCGGCCGACGTGATATCTATTTGCAGGTGCTGTGGGAAAACGCGAAGGACGCCGACAAGGTCGAGCGGACGCGGCGGGACATCGACTATCTGCGTTCGAAGATATGGTCGCCGTTCGAACAGCGTGCGAAGGTGCTCGACCATTTCGGGTATTTGGAATTTCGCTCGGAAAAAGTGACGGACAGCGGAAAGTGGCTCGCGGATCTTCGAGTTGACAGGCCGCTTCTCGTCGGCGAGGCGATGTCACGTGGAATCTTCTCAGCGATCGATCACACGGTCATGGCGGGCTTAATGGCTGCAATGGCAGCTGACGCGGATCGCAATTATGGCGAGTTGTATCTATCGGACGACCTTCT
>JAQSDP010000131.1 GCA_029945985.1 bacterium
TTCGGCGACCGTATCGAGCACCGAACTCTCTTCAGTGTTCTCAGCCCGCGTTTCGACGCCTTCCGTCTCTTCTGCTTTATTCTTAGGCATTATTTACTACCGCTTAGTTAGCGGCCTCATCCTTCTCACCGAGCACGGTGTAAACCCTTGCGAGCGTCTTCCTTTCACGCACGATATCAGCAGTTACCTCACCGACACCCAACGCCTTGCGAAACTTCAGACGAAACAGCGACTCTTTAAGAGCGTCTGCCTGATCGTTGAGTTCCTGCGAGTTCATCTCGCGAAGCTGTTCTAACTGTTCCTTTACCTTCATTGCTTAAACTATGCCTCCCTCGAGGTCAGCGCGCGTCACGAACTTCGTCTTGATCGGAAGCTTCTGTGCCGCGAGCTCAAATGCTTCGCGTGCGAGTTCGACTGGAACTCCCTGGATCTCGTACATCACGCGGCCTGGTTTTACGACCGCGACCCAATGATCCGGTGCTCCTTTACCGGAACCCATACGGGTTTCAGCCGGTTTCTTGGTGATCGGCTTGTCCGGGAAGATCCGGATCCAGATCTTTCCTCCACGTTTGACGTGACGGGTCATCGCAATACGTGCGGCTTCGATCTGGCGGTCCGTGATCCATCCCGCTTCCAATGCTTTAAGTCCAAATTCACCGAAGTCGAGGTTCTCGCCGCGCGTCGCCTTGCCGCGCATGCGTCCCTTCATCACTCGTCGGTGCTTGACCTTTTTCGGCATCAACATAATCTATTTCCCTCGTTGAGCGTGCGGTCTGTGACCGCAAGTGCGACGGTCCGTAGACCGTCAGCTAACTATCGTCCCCTGTCGTCGCGGCGCGGGCGGCGATCTCCGCGGCCTGCCCCACGTTGAACCTTCACTTCGTTCATCGGATCGGATGTCGTTCCGCGGGCCATTGAAGCCTTCGGGTCGAGTATCTCACCGCGGTAGATCCAGCATTTTACGCCGATGATACCGAACGTAGTCAGAGCTTCCGCAAATCCGAAATCCACATCCGAACGCAGAGTGTGCAACGGCAGACGACCCTCGAGCGACCATTCCGTACGTGCGATCTCAGCTCCGTTCAAACGGCCGGAGATCATCACCTTCACTCCCTGTGCTCCAAAACGCGTGGATTCCTCCATCGTCTTTTTCATCGCACGACGGAAAGCGATACGCTTCTCAAGCTGCTGAGCGATCTTCTCTGCCTGAAGCTGAGCATTCAGCTCGGGGTGGCGGATCTCCTGGATCGAAACAAGCACTTCGCGGCCCGTCTTTCGCGAAAGGTCTTCACGAAGCTTCTCGATCTCGGACCCCTTGCGGCCGATGATGATACCCGGACGCGACGTGTAGATGATGATCTTCATCCTGGTCGCCGCACGCTCGATGTCGATGTGCGATACTCCGCCGCCCGTAAATTTCCTCTTTAGTTCGCGCTTCAGTTCGAGATCTTCAGCGAGGAACTTGGCGTAGTCGGCCTTGGTGTACCAGTGCGAGTGCCAGTCTTTGTTGTATCCGACCCTAAAGCCGTATGGATGTACTTTCTGTCCCATAAATCTGCCTACTGTCTCTCGAGTTGCTCGTTGATATCCAACTGTTTTTCGTCCGCCGGCTTAGTCGGCTGACTCTCTGCTTCCGCGTGGGTCGACGCATTCTTCGCATCGGCAACACTCGCCTCGTCCTTAACCGTCGCCGCTTCGATGTTCTCACCGGCGGAATTCTCCGTCACAACTGTTTCAGAATCCGGCGTTTCCGGCGCGTCAACTATCGCGGTTTTAATCTCTTCAGCTTTCGCCTTCTTCTCAGCTTTCGGAGCGGCGGCCTTCTTCGCCGGAGTCTTGTCTTTCTTCGGTCTGTCAGCGGCTCTCGCCTTCGCGGCCTCAACCATTAGTTCCTTCTCGGTCTTTGGCTTATCGTCGCTCGTCACCTGAATGGTGATGTGACAATAATGACGAGTTTCGCGGTAAGCACGGCCCTGCGGAGCAGGACGCATTCGGCGCCTGTTCTTGTGAGCGCCCATATCCACAAAGCACGTCTTTACCCAAAGATCGTCCGGATCGACCGCGATGTTCTGCTGCTCCGCGAGATAAGTTGCATTGGCAATCGCCGAACGCAGTGTCTTCTCGATCGGGCCTGCGGCTCGCTTATCCGTAAACTTGAGGATCGCCAGGGCACGCGAAACATTCTCACCTCGGATCAGGTCGATCACGAGCCGCGTCTTCCTTGGGCTTCCTTTCAGATGTCTTGTCTTAGCTATCGCTTCCATGACTACTATTTCCTCTTCGCCATCTTCTCAGCCTTGGTTCCCGGGTGGCCCTTGTAGGTCCGGGTCGGCGAGAATTCACCAAGCTTGTGGCCGACCATATTCTCCGTAACAAAGACGGGAATGTGACGCTTGCCATTGTGTACGCCAAAGGTCAGTCCGACCATGTCCGGCGTGATCGTCGAGCGTCGCGACCAGGTCTTGACTGCCGGCGGCTTGTTGCCGGTAGCCAGGATCTTCGCGAGTGCCTTTTGAATGCTCAGGTCGATGAACGGACCTTTTTTTAATGAACGTGGCATATCTCTATCTAAAAGTTCAGATCTCTCAAATTTCAAATCTCAGATCTGAAATTACTTCCTTCTACGATCCTTAACGATCATGTTGGTCGTGCGCTTATTGCGACGCGTTTTGTAACCGCGTGTCGGCTGTCCCCACGGAGTCACAGGGTGACGTCCGCCTGAGGTTTTACCTTCACCACCACCGTGCGGGTGATCGACCGGGTTCATCGCGACTCCGCGGACCTTCGGACGCTTGCCCTTCCAGCGGTTGCGGCCTGCTTTACCGAGCGATTCGTTCTCGTGCTCGGTGTTGCCGACCTGTCCGACGGTTGCCATGCAGACGACCGGGACGCGGCGAACTTCACCGGACGGCATACGAAGCTGTGCATAATCGCCTTCCTTCGCAACGATCTGAGCAAAACCGCCGGCCGAGCGAACCATCTGGCCGCCCTTTCCGGGGCGAAGCTCGATGTTGTGAACTTCCGTACCAAGCGGAATGTTCTTGATCGGTAATGCGTTGCCCGGCAGAATATCGGCCTCGGCACCGCTCAGGATCTGCGTTCCGATCTTCAATCCGACCGGAGCGATGATGTACCGCTTCTCGCCGTCGAGATAGTTGATCAGCGCAATATGCGATGAGCGGTTCGGATCGTATTCGATCTGGGCGACGTTTCCGGGAATGCCCGTCTTGTCACGCTTGAAGTCGACGATGCGATAGTGACGCTTATGGCCTCCGCCGCGACGGCGAACCGTGATGCGGCCGTCGTTATTGCGGCCCGAAATTCTTTTCTTCGGCTCGAGCAACGATTTCTCGGGTGTTGCTCCCGGCGTCAGATCGTCGCGTGTCAGATATGTCTGATAGCGGCGTGCCGGTGAAGTCGGTTTTAATCTCTTGATTCCCATAATTTTGGAACGCCACCGTCCCGGTGGCATCTCTCAAGCCGGCGTGACGCCGGCGTTCCACTAAATTGCTTCTGCGTAATCGACCATTGGCTCGCCCTTGCGAAGTGTGACATAAGCCTTCTTCCAGCTCGGACGGCGTCCTTCCTGACGGCCCCGACGCTTCATCTTGCCGTCGTAGTTGACCGTGCGAACCGACGAGACCTTTACGTTGAAGATCTCTTCAACAGCTCCCTTGATCTCGGTCTTCGTTGCCTTCGTATCAACGCGAAAGGTCAAAACCTGGCCTGCTTTTCGGCCTTCGTTCTCTTCGGTGGAATCCTCTTTCAGGATCACGCTCTTTTCGGTGACTACTGGCGACCTCAAAATGTTCCAAACGCCTAACTTACTCATTTTCAGTCACCTCCGCTTCCGTAGGAGTAACGCCTTCCGGCGTTCCCTCTTCCGCTGTCTCTGCCTTGGGTTTAGCGGCACGCTTGGCTTTCGGCTTCTCCTCAGCAGGAGCATCAGCTTTTTCCGCCTTTGCCGACTTCTTCGCCTTCGGCTTCTCTTCTACGACCGCGGCCTCATCCGAACTTTTCGGATCGAGGATCTTGCTCAACTCCTCTACCGCAGCCTTCGAAAGGAACAGTTTCTCGTGATAGAGAATGTCGTAAATGTTCAAGCCGTAGCTGTTTGTGACCTTGGTCTTCTTGACGTTGCGAGCTGAAAGCACGAGATTCGCATTGTCCAGCGAATCAACCAGAAGGTTTTTCGCCGAAGCTCCCATCTCAGCCAGAGTCAATACGAGATCCTTTGTCTTTGCTGTCTCGATCGCAAACTCATCAATGATGATCAGGTTTCCTTCACGAAGCCTCTCCGAAAGGGCCGAACGCAGAGCACCACGGCGCATCTTCTTGGGCATTTCGTATGACCAGTCGCGCGGCTGAGGTCCGTGAACGTTACCGCCGCCCTTCCAAAGCGGCGATCGAAGCGATGCTATACGGGCACGGCCCGTTCCCTTCTGCTTCCACAGCTTGCGTCCGGATCCCGAAACGTTTCCGCGAGTCTTGGTCGCTGACGTACCCTGGCGAGCATTCGCCTGAAAGTTCATCAGTGCCGAGTGGATCAGCGCTTCGTTAAGATCGGCACCAAAAACGGCATCCGACAGCGTAACTTCGCCGACTTCCTTATTCTTCAAATTGCGAACCTTTACGGTAGGCATAATCTTTCCCTCAAGTGATGAGTGATGAGTGATGAGTGATGAGATCTATCCGACCTCTTATCACCTATCTCCTATCACCGATTACGATTTCTTAACAATAACTACGCTGCCATTCGCTCCCGGAACAGCTCCGCGGACCATGATCAGGTTGTTCTCGGCGTCTACCTTCGCAACCGTCAACCCTTTCACCGTCACCCGCTCGTCACCCATGTGGCCGCTTGAACGCGTGCCCTTGATGACTCGCGACGGATATGCCGATTGACCGATCGAACCGGGAGCACGAACGTTCATCGAACCGTGCGACTCGGGGCCACGTTTGAAATTGTGACGCTTGATCGTTCCCGCGAAACCTTTACCTTTCGACTTCCCTACGACTTCGATCTTGTCACCGTCGGCAAACATGTCAGCCTTGACCTGATCGCCGACGCTTGCGTCGGGTTCGCCTGTCAGGCGGATCTCTTTGAGAATGCGAGTCGGCGGAATGCCGGCACCCGTTTTCTCAAAGTGCCCCTGCAGCGGCTTCGAAACATTCTTCAAACGGACCGGCTTGTCTTCTACAAGTCCGAGTTGAACCGCGTTATAGCCGTCCGCCCCGTTCGCGCTTTTCGTCTGGACGACGACGCAAGGCCCTGCTTTGATGACGGTAACCGCAGTTACCGTTCCATCTTCAGCAAAGATCTGCGTCATTCCGACTTTTCTACCAATGATTCCGCTAATCATATTCTTATGCTCAGAGTTCAAGCTTTAGCTTGTCCCGTGTTGCCCAGAGTCGTCTCTTCGCTACCGAAGCCAGCTAATGCTGGAACTCTAAACATTAATTCTTTCCAAAAGCCTTGATCTCAACGTCGACACCGGCCGGCAGGTCCAATCTCATTAACGCGTCGACTGTTTCAGCCGTCGGATCGAGAATGTCCATCAGACGTTTGTGCGTTCTGATCTCGAACTGCTCACGCGACTTCTTGTCGACGTGCGGCGAGCGAAGCACCGTCCATTTGTTCTTGACGGTCGGTAGCGGGATCGGCCCTGCGATCCTTGCTCCGGTTCGTTTTGCCGTATCAACGATCTCCTGTGTGGACTGGTCCAGCACTCGGTGGTCGTAGGCTTTAAGCTTGATGCGAATCTTTTCGTTCAACATATTCTTCGTTTAGAGTTCACGCTTCAGCGTGTCTTGTCTTTAATGCACGCGAGAAGCGTGTACTCTGAACTCTCTTATTCAACGATCTCGGACACGGTACCGGCACCGACTGTGCGGCCGCCTTCGCGGATAGCGAAGCGTAGTCCCTTTTCCATTGCGATCG
>JAQSDP010000132.1 GCA_029945985.1 bacterium
AAATGGTGCTTTCGGCGGAGTGCCGATGATCTCGATATCGCAATTGGCGATGCCGACAAATGCGGCCGCCCACCACCCGAGTATCGATTGCCGCCAATAGATCTTATTTGGGATGAATAATGAGAGGGCAAGCCACAGGCCGTAGAGACCGAAAGTCGCAATGAACAACAGGACGAAACGGAAAACTGCTCTAAGGTGCTTCATCTTTCTCGACTTTAATAAAATTGTATCGCAGTAAAATACGCATCCGCAAAGGCTTGCCGTTTCGCTCGGCGGGTCGCCAGTTCATTGAACGCACTGCTTTCTCGACAGACTCCTCAAGCCCGAAGCCTGCCCAGCGTTCGATGCTGGTGCGGGCAATCGATCCATCGGCATCAATATCTACTTCAATATCTACCGTGGCTCGCACGCCGTAGCTTGAAGCGAGCTCAGTGTATTCCGGCCGCAGCCGCCGATACGGAACCGGCGTTCTCAATCCTTTCGCAAGCGGCGAGTCTTCAGGTGGAACCTCTTGGAACTTCGAGTCCCGAGTTACGGAGAATCGGTTCATTTTCAGAGCACCGCTTATATTTTCTGCTAGTTCGCTCGTACGGCTCAGTATCTTGTCGCGCGCCTGGTTCTCGGTTGGGGCTTCCACGCTCTCGCGCAGCCATCCGATTATCGAGCCGGTTCGCGCATCGACGACGTATGCGATGGCGTACGCTTCGAAATACGCCGGACGGCCGATCGATGCTCGTCGCTGTACGGTGGATCGCAGGAGAATGTAGTCGCTCACGCCGAGTACTTCTCCGATCTGGCGGGCTTCCGAGGTGGCGAGATTGAACGGGTCAGGAAGCGTGACGGAGCGGAACGCGGCTTGAGCCATCGAGTCATCTTGGATCTTGAACTCCCCTACGAGGCCGGTGCGGACGCGGGACGCGAGTCCCTCTACTGTTGCGCCTTCGGGCTCAACAATGGCAATGCGTTGAGCATCGACCGCCGCCGAGAGGATCAGTATGGCTATGGTGAGGGCGAACTTCATCTAGCTTCGGTATAGCTTTTCGATCTGGTCGCGAGCTTCCGACGGGAAACAAATGCGATCGACGCGAAATCCCTTCTGCAATCCGCGGACGGCCGCACTCACTTCGGAGATCTCGCGAAGCTGAGGATGTGAAAATCCGTCCTCCACGTAGATCAGGTCCTTGGGTTTACCTCGATCGCTTGAGTAGAAAAAGTGAGAGTCGTTTCCGGCCGTGTCCTCGATAAAGTAGTAGTCCGGATCGAACCCAGCCGCAGCTACGGCATCGCGAGCGGCGGCGACGAACTGATCTCTTTCGTCTGACTTCATATCCAGATCGAGTGCCTTGAAGAGGCGACGGTCGATGAACCGCGATGCAAGATCGGCAAGGACTCCGTCGTCGGAACTCGCCCATTGTTTGATATGGAAAATGAAATCCGAATCGTCGAGCGAGAGATGCTCGGTGAGCAGAAGTTTCTTGCCGGCGAGTACTGATTCCATTGCGGTGCCGCTCGCACACCAAACACTCCCGACTTCCCGAAACAACATCAACGCGCGTTTCAAAGTTGAACGAAGAACGGCTTCCGCGGCTCGCAGTGTCCGATGGAAATACACCTGCCGAAACATATAGTAGCGTGCCTGCAGATAGTCTTCGACGGCGTGGATGCCCGCGGCCGATACGTATAGCTGGTCGCGGTCTTGATCGATCTCGATCGATTTCAAGACCCACTCGAGATCATAGATCCCGTACTTAACACCGGTCATCAACGTGTCGCGAAGCAGATAATCCATTCGATCGACATCGAGCTGGGAAGACACCAACTGTCCCAGTGCCATTCTTCGGAAATTGCCACGGACAATACCCGCAACATCGTGCGCCAAAGTTGGGGAATGTTGTTTGAGAGCGGACCCTATATCGCCTGTTTCGTCGAGCACTGCTTCCACAGTGAAGTCTTCATGATGAAAATCGAGCGCCGTTTCGATGACGTGCGAGAACGGCCCGTGGCCAACGTCGTGAAGCAGTGCGGCTACCTTAACGGCAAGAGCATCATCATCCGATATCTCATACTTACGCCCAAGCCGCTCGAGCGCCCGCGTCGCCAGATGGAACGCTCCTAAACTGTGCGTGAACCGCGAATGCTCCGCGGTCTGGTAAGCAAAATACGCCAAACCCAACTGCCGCACTCGCCTCAGCCGCTGAAACTCCGACGTATCGATCAGCCGCCCGATCAGCTCACCCCCCGCCGCATCAAGGTCAACCCGGACAATATTGTGAACCGCATCGCGGTAGTTTCTTTCGGCTGGTATTGGTGGCGGTTTCACGTATTAGATTCTGTATGGATTTTCGAACATAATCAAGAATCACGCATTGACGGACAGCGCTTTCGCGGCTTCCTACGTGGTATAATCTGCCTCGCAACCAAAGGTTAATCAGGAGGTTTTATGAAACCATTGTGTGAGCAGCGTCTCCGAGCATTGACGGTGTTTGTCTCGTGTTGTTTTGCTCTTCTTTTATCGGCTGCCCACGTATCGGCAGCGAATACCATCGGCGGTTTTGTTTTTGACCGAGCAAGAACTCCGTTATCCGATATAGATGTTGAGCTTCTAGACGAATACTATCGGCTGAAGCAGCGTTTAAAGACGGAAAGCTCAGGTCGATATGAGTTTAGCGGACTCAACGATGGGAACTATACGGTACGCGTATTTGCATTTCGATACGATCTGGAAGATCAATCGCAATATGTAGAAATTAAGAGCATTAGTTCAATTGCAGGGCAGGCCGGGAGCTCATACAATCCGGTAGATTTTTATCTTCAGCCAAAAAAGGGGGGCCTTCGGGACGCCGAGTTGAGTGTTATATTTGCCCAGAACGTACCAAAAGCCGCTGAGCAATCGTATAAGAAGGCGATCGATGATTTCAGCAAGAAGAAGACTGATGAGGGATTCATAGGCTTACAACAAGCCTTAACTATCTTTCCTACATATTACACGGCCCTTCAGAGGTATGGGCAAGAGTTGTACATCCGCAAGCAGTACGGCGCGGCCACACAGGTCTTTATGACGGCGGCTGAGGTAAATCCGAGAAGCGCGATGCCATTCTACTACGCTGGTCATGCCCTTTCTAAAATGGGAGACAAATATAACAGGAACGCCAAGCTGGCCCTTGCTCAGGCTCTTTCACTTGCTCCGGCGTCAACGCCTGTTCTATTACTGTTAGGCACGATCGAAAGGAGGTTGGGTATGCTTTTGGAAGCAGAATCCCACCTGCTCTCCGCGAAGAAGCTATCTCCAGCGCGGGTTCCGGAAATACAAAAAGAGCTCGCTCAGCTTTATGCCAATGATCTGAAGAAATACAAAGAGGCTGCAGACGAGTTGGAGCAGTACGTGAAGGCCAGTAAGCTTAGCGACGAGGATAGCACCAAGACGAAGCAGCTAATTGCGGACCTTCGTCAAAAGGCGAAAACACAGACAGCAAACTAATAATCTAAATGTTCGGTCTGAATAGGGTGGAGAAGTCTCGGCCCTCTTCTTTTGGTGCTGTTGTCAGACCGAGATGCCGTCATGTCCCGGATCAAATACTCTGCGGCTACTTTCCGGTTTGGACTCGTCTGTTAATTGCCGGGCCAATTCCTCGGTTTCCCTGAGCCGACAGAATTGGTTCCGCAGATAAACTCGTCAGATAAATTCGGCGTTCCTGCCCATTTCGGCGAACGCGAACGATTTTCGCACCGATGTTAGGCGCTAAAAAGCCAGTCCCAATTCAGGGACTGGCTACAAACCTCAACTAATAACTAAATTAGAAGAGAAAGCGGAAGCCAAATCTGACATCACGCGGGTTTTGGAAACCGTTGTTGAAGCCATAGGTGTTTCGAGTCCTGCTGCTAATCGAAGTAGCAGGGTTCGTAATGAAGTTATTCACGAAGGTTCGGATGCCAGGACCATTAAAAATGGTCTGGAACACAGCTGCTTCACTACCGCAGGTTGTGCAACCATTGGCAGCTAGATTGCTCGCACGAACATCAGCAGTACTGATGGTCGTGTCTACCGTTAACACGTTCCTTTCATTGAACAAGTTGCGAACGTCGACAAATCCCTCAAGGATGTAGCGTGCATCGCGTCCGAACTTGTATTTGTGATTGACCGACAGGTCGGTCTCCGTGAACATTTCTGTGCGACCCAGATCGCCGCGTCCGTTGAGGATCGTGGTGCCAAGAGCGTACAAATTGTAGATCGTTGTCAACGGGGTTCCAGACTGGATGGTTGTGAACGCCGACACTGTTGTGCGATTGATGTTCTTACCGAACCAATTGAAGCTATAGCCGCCGTATGCCTTGAAAACATGCGGGCGATCTGTAGCCAGTCGTCCATTGTCCGGATCTCCGTCGGCTGTGAAGCCTAGGGGCGGAAGGTCAAAGAAACGGTTCACATTTGGCGACGAACGTCCTGCTTCGTCGGAACTGGCCAACCCTGAGTAGTTTCCGAAGAGACGGCTAAAGGTGTAGCTTCCATTGAAGAAGTAGTCGGTCGAACGCTTGTCAACACGAACTTCAAAAGCATCATAGTCGCGCTGGGCTTTCGGACAGGGCAAGTTTGCACTATCCGAAATTTCGCATACAAGGCCGAATCCCGGGTTGCCGATGATGTACGCTTCCGAACCCTGAGCATTGAATACGCCGACATCTTCAATCGCACGGTCGATCTGCTTATGGGTGAAACGTCCTGCAAGAAGGAAGTTATTTCCTAACTGATGTTCAAGACCGATCGTGTATTCGCTCTGGCGGGCAGCTTTGAGATCCGGATCAACTGCACCGGATTCAAAAATATCAGCACCGTCGATGTTCGTTGCGATACGGAAGTCGAACTGGCACGTCGAGTAGCCGTTACCCAGCGGGGTAGCGGTCGCACTCGGGCAGTTTCCACCGAGCGTATCGGGGACAGTGCCAAGGATCAAGTTTCGCGTATATCCCGAGTACAAGGAGCCTCGGCTCGGGAGAATTTCGAACATATCACGGCGGAAGAAGTCACCACCGAACGAACCACGCGGCAATTCATACTTGAATCGGTCGTAGAACCATCCGTAGCTGGCGAAAGCTTTCGTTTTTCCGTTACCGAAAACGTCGAAAGCACCACCAATACGCGGCGAGATCTTATCGCCCCATCCGAACTTGATCGCCTGAGTTCCGGCAGCACCAAAGTTCGGCACAGTTTCGTTTTCAAAACGAACACCGAGGTTAAGTGTCAGGCGGTTAGCGATCTGCCACGAATCTTGAATAAAAACGGCATGGTTTTCGCTGCTCGCTTCTCCAACCGTGCCAAACCTCTGAATACGGCCGGATCCGTTATTACATGGATTGCCCGCAACATAAGCCGGCGATGTGCAGCTTCCCGTTGGATTTGCCGCAGTACTGCCAGTCGGTGTCTGGCCAGTCAGATTCGAGATGTCAAGCTGATAGAAAAGGGTAATGATACCGGTGTCGGTATACCCCTGTCGAGTAGTGTTAAACAGCTTGTTTAGTTGGTAGCCACCTTTAAGATTGTGACGTCCAAAACCGTTGAAGAGAAACGCGGCGTCAGCATCCAACGTTGTGCGAGTCGATACGTCGAGGTCGGTCTGGTAGTTGTTGGCTATATTCTGAAAGCCTGGGCTGCATCCCGATCCGGCTACTCCGCTCGGATTACCCGCGGTCGAGCATATGAATCGCTGGATACGCGGTATTCCATACGAGCCGAGCTTTTCATTCAAAAAGTTTCGACCTGCCCGCACGTTGAGGACCATCCAGTTCGTTGGGGTGTAAGTTACCTGGCCGTTAACGCTGTTCGAGTTTTGACGGCCGCCTTGCTGACCCAAGTAATCGCGGTCGCGGAGCAATCCGATCGAACCGCCAAAATTGGCCTCTTGCGGAGCT
The DNA here is from genome assembly GCA_029945985.1 of bacterium. Taxonomy (GTDB): domain Bacteria; phylum Acidobacteriota; class Blastocatellia; order Pyrinomonadales; family Pyrinomonadaceae; genus OLB17. Next base: position 5,905 of record JAQSDP010000132.1, read on the forward strand.
CCCGTCAACCCCTCGTCGAGGGCTGGAAAAGCG
>JAQSDP010000133.1 GCA_029945985.1 bacterium
CGCCATCGTTTCACCGGACCGCTCCGACGCTCGAGGATATTCCGGCACCACACATTCTTTCAGGCGGATTCGCGCGTCCTACTGATCCCGGATTCAACGTTGTTTCCGAGGCAACTCCAACGAAGGAGTCTCCGGTATTCGATGAGCAAGTTATCCCGGAACCAGTTCCGGAACCTGTCGAGGATGTACCAGTCTTCGCTCCGGTTGAGCCGGAGCAAGAATCGCCGCCTGTGGCTGCTGCTTTCGAATCCCCGGAGCGGACTGTTGACGATGTTCCACCGGCGTTCGAAGACGCTGCGGCTCCGATAGCTCAAGCTATCGAAGTTCCGGAGGCAGAAGTGGAAGAGGCCCGTCCGCCGACATTTGAACTGGCTCCGTTACCTGAATCACCGGATACCGGACCCGTCGATATTGCGAAACAACCTGCGGCTCCTCCTGCGGAACACGCTTTGGAGCCACAAATCCCGGACGTGCCGGTCTCTGAGATGGCCGTACCTGAAGCGCCCATTAGTGTGCAGGCACCCTCCTTCGGGCCTGCACCAGATCCCCAGCCCGAGCCCCGACCGGAATCTAAGCACGAACGGGATATCGAGCAGCCACCACCACCGGCCGCCGATGCACCGGTCAGTATTTCGAAGCCGCTCGAGAGTCTCGAGGAGCCGGTGCCTGAGCCCTCGATGTTCGATTCGGTGCGGATCATGGAAGGGATCTCGCCGGACGATGTAAACACGATAATTCCGGGGCAGGGTTTCCAAATGCCCGTCGTCCCGACGCCCACGCAGAAGCCTGCACCGGCAGCGGTTGAGCGGTCTGGCGACATTGCCCGATCCACCGGCCTCGGCGATACAGATAGCAGAAAGTCGTCAAAACTGAAACAGCTTCCCGAGGGCACTGTCCTAAATGGCAGATACGAGGTCGTGCGGAAGATCGGCGGTGGCGGAATGGGGGCCATTTACCTCGCCAGCGATAACAACCTTGGCGGCGTACTACGAGCAGTTAAGGAAATGGTCCAGGCCCACATCGAGGACGATCAGCAGGAAAAGGCGATCAACGATTTCAAGCGGGAATCCATGATCCTTTCGACGCTTGACCACCCTTCGATCCCAACGATCTACGATTACTTCTTCGATGCTGAAGAGAGCCGCTTCTATCTCGTGATGAAGTACATCTCGGGCGGCGACCTTGCATCCAAGCTCCGTTCGTCGCCCGACGGGAAGATCGAGGAAATGATCGTCACCGAGTGGGCTATCCAACTCACGGACGTTCTCAACTATCTGCACAATCAGCCCAGCACGATCGTCTATCGCGACTTGAAACCGTCGAACATAATGCTCGACGGAAATTCTAGCCGCGTGATGCTGATCGATTTTGGGATAGCGAGAAACATCTCGAAGAAAGAAGAAAAGGGCGTCACCGCGGTCGGCACTATGGGTTACGCTCCGCCTGAACTCTTCAGCGGGAATGTCGAACCGCGATCTGACATCTACAGCCTCGGCTCAACGATGTTCCACCTGTTGACTGGAGCCGACCCGCAGAGCAATCCGCTGCTGATCTTCGATTTTCAGAAAAACCCGCGTCCGCGACAGATCAATTCGCGTCTCTCCGATCAGATGGAACGCATCCTGATGCGAATGGTTGAATACAATGCGGAAGCACGATTCTCATCAGCTGCCGAGCTCAAGGCCGTACTCGAAGAACACCTTACGAATCTTCGCTCCGGCGATCTAACGTTCGGGGTAACCGAAGCTCCGGTCTCGGTCAGCCTGGCGAATCAATCGGTCTTTTGCGGATTCTGCGGCCAGCGGATCGTCGCGACGGATCTATTTTGTGCCTTTTGCGGCGCCAAGCAGCCGCTCGCTCAGCAGGGAGTTCATTCGGAGATATATCACAAGGCATCCGCGACCGCACGGCTCGTGATCGAGGGAACTTCGGAACTGTCCGCTCCGATCTATGCGCTGCAAAAGGACGACAATCTTATCGGCCGACGCGATCCGATGTCCAATATCTTTCCAGAGGTCGACCTCTCAAAGTACGACCCGCAAACAAAGATCTCGCGTCGGCATGCGAAAGTTTGGCGTGACGGGACGTCGTTTATGCTTGAGGATCTTGGTTCCTCGAACGGCACTGTGGTCGAAGGTCCGTCGAACAACGTTTTCAAGCTCCCGGCACACCAGCCGTACAAATTATCTAGCGGTGACCGGATCAAGATCGGTGATACGCGGCTTCACTTCGTCGTTGGTTAGTCTGGTATGAGTTCGAAGCAGGAAGCCCTTCCGGCAAAGGCAACCCCTAATCGCAAACCAACGATCGCGAACTTTGACGCTGTCGCGATGAAGGCACCGTTTTATCTCCGCTGCGGTGCCGTCGCTTTCGATTATCTCCTGGTCATTATTTGGCCGGTTTTTGGACTTTTGCTCGGAAGAAGCCTCGGCATCGACGGAGCAAAACTGCTTACCGGCGAGTTGAATAACATCGCCTGGCTGATCGCGATCCTCGTCGGGCTTAGCAACAATGTGCTGCTGCCGCTCGTGACCGGACAAAGCCTTGGCAAGATGGCAGCCGGACTGCGGATCGTTACGTCGGACGGCGGCCATCCCGCATCGGGTTCTCTCTTGATCCGCCAGACGCTCGGCTATCTTTTGACGTTTGCCAGCTTGGGTTTGGGTTTTCTGTTTTCCGTATTTAGCAGCAAGGGAAGAGCCCTGCACGATTACCTTGCAGGCACGCAGGTAGTCTTCGGTAGTACGAGCATTCGTACGCGATCATAAGTTTCTTTATGCCCCAATTGATCCTAAAGAACGCGAACGGCATCCCTGAGCACGTTCCGTTGAACAGGCTCAGGACGACCATCGGCAGGTCTGCGCGAAGCGACGTCTGTATTCCCGACGCCTTCGCATCGCGGCTTCACGCAGAGATCCGCCAGGAAGGCGACGGATTTTGGCTGCAGGACCTCGGATCGGCGAACGGCACTCGATACAACGGTGTCGTCGTTAAGATGCCGATCCCGCTCTCGGGCGGGGGAGAGATCCAGATCGGTGAGACGAAGATCACGTTCGATGACGAGCGATCAAAGGTCTCCGCCGGCTCGACGTTGATCGCAGATCATACCGAGGCTTTGGATCCTTCAAAGACGATCGCGTTCAGCCGACCGAAGTCGGCGACATCCGAATTCCTTAGCGGTCAGTTTTCGACCCGTACCGACCTGCTTCAGCTAATAAGTAAGGTCGGAGTTGCTTTACTATCTGCGCGGGGGCTTGACGACACCCTCGACCAAGTCGCGTCTCTCGTGTTTGAAGCCGTGCCCGCGGAGCGCGTCGTGATCATGCTGCGGGACGAGGACACCCCGGACGGAATGCAGATCAAGGTTGCCCGGCTTCGAAATCAACCGGATCCGATCGAAGAAGTTCGGATCTCCCGTACGGTGATGGACGAAGTGCTCAAAAACGGCAAATCCGTCCTTACCGCGGATGCCCAGCACGACCCGAAATTCTTCAGTCAGACAATGGCCCTGCAGGGAATTCGTTCCGTCCTATCGGTTCCACTCAGCGTGGACGAACGTAATGTGTTCGGTCTGATCTATGCCGACTCGCCGACCTACGAAGCCACATTCACTGAGGAACATCTCAACATTCTCACCACTCTCGCGTCAGTAGCATCGATCCGCGTCGAAAACGCGTCGCTGATGGAAGAGCGGCTTGAGCGAGAAAGAATGGAGCGCGAACTCGAACTTGCAACCGAGATCCAGCAGCGATTTCAGCCGGACGGTCCGCCTATAATTGAGGGCTACGAGTTTCAGGGAATTTCGTTCTCGTGCTACGAGATCGGCGGTGACTACTACGACTTTGTTCCGCGGCACGACGGCAGGATGCTGATCGCTCTCGGAGACGTTTCGGGCAAAGGAACTGCCGCCGCGCTGCTGATGTCCAGCGTCCACGCCGCCATTCACGCACAGGTTTCCGCTAAGACCGAGCTAAACCAAGCGATCACCTCGGTCAATAAGTACCTCGCGGAGAACACGCCCGCTAACCGTTTCGTGACCCTCTTCGCAGCCGAACTCGAACCCTCCACAGGCGTACTGACCTACATAAACGCCGGCCACAACCCGCCGCTCGTCGGCAGGGCGAATGGAGATATCGACCAGCTTTCCGCCGGCGGTTTACCGTTGGGCTTGATGTCGTTCGCGGAATACGAGATGGGTGAACTGACTCTTGCCCGGGGAGAGTCCCTGGTGGTCTATTCCGATGGGGTGTCCGAAGCCAATAATCCGGAAGACGAGGAGTTTGGAATGGATCGGCTGATAAACGTTGTGCGAAGCAATCTCGGAGCCTCCGCCGCGGGACTCCGTGACAAGATCGAATCTGCTCTCTCAGCCTTTACCCAGACCGCACCGGCAAATGACGACATCACGCTAGTGATCGCCAAACGCGTCTAGTTGCTCGGAGCGACCTGCGAATAAAGCCAGGCTTTCGCGAGTTTCCAGTGGCGGTTTATCGTCGGCACGCTCACGCCCATAACCTCGGCGGTTTCTTCGATGGAGAGCCCGCCGAAATAGCGCAGTTCGACGATCTTCGCCTTGTCCGGATCGATCTTCGCCAATTCCTGCAAAGCATCATCAAGAGCCACTAGGTCGGCCGATTTATCCTGCGAAACTATCAGGATCTCTTCCTCGATCGGCAATTTCTCAAACTCGCCGCCGCGTTTGTCAGCCGTGTGCTTGCGGGCATGATCCATCAAGATCCGCCGCATCACCTGCGCCGCGATCCCGAAAAAATGCGCGCGGTTTTGCCACTGCACGCGGTTCTGGTCGATCAGCTTCATATAAGCCTCATGCACCAGCGCGGTCGGCTGCAGCGTATGGTTCGACCGCTCGCGCCGTAGATAGCTGCTCGCCAGCTTTCGAAGCTCGTCGTAAATATGCGGCAAGATCTGGTTGACGACTTCCTTATTGCCGTCCGTCAACTCGATCAGCAACGCGGTTATCTGGTCAGGGGCACGCTCGCTCATATCGGGTGAAATCGGATTATAAGGAAACTCCGATACATCCGCAATATTACCAGAATCCCTTTGATACGGAATCCGTAAGGAACCCGCGTATCGAGATGACAGCGATATTTTCGCTATTCATTTTTTATAAATACGGAGTCATAACTATGTCCAGCAAGCTGATCTATGCAGCAGCCATAATGATAGCCCTCACCGCGTCCGCATTTGCAGATGTGAAGATCAAGTCGAAGCAGACGATGAGCGGCCAGACGTACGAGAACACGACCTACATAAAGGGTAAGCGCCAACGCGCCGAAATGATGAACGGCATGTCGGTGAACATCACGCAATGCGACCTGCGCCGCGGTATCCAGATCAACCCGGGCTCGCAGACCTACATGGTTAACCCGTTCGCCGTCCAAACTCAAATGACCACGACGCCCGCGAACACAACCGTCGATAGGAACGGCGTCGTCCAGTCCGGCGGAACGATCACGACCACCTATACGATAAAGGACACGGGCGAGAGAAAGCAGATGTTCGGCTACACCGCCCGTCACCTGATCATCACGATGGAGTCGTCTTCATCACCCGATGCTTGCTATCAGTCGAAGACCAAGATGGAGACTGACGGTTGGTACATCGACTTCGAACAGCAGTTCGACTGCGGCGACTCGGCTCAGTACAGCTCAGGGTATCGCAACCCCGCGAAGCCGACCTGTCAGGACAAGTACTTCATGAAGACGAACGGAACCGCCAAACGCGGCTATCCGGTGTACGAAAAGATGACTATGTTCGACGAGAGCGGCAAGGAGACCATGTCGTATGTGAACGAAGTCGTCGAGCTTTCGAAAGCGACTCTCGATGTAGCACTCTTCGATATTCCGCAAGGCTACCGCGAAGTGTCGGAT
>JAQSDP010000134.1 GCA_029945985.1 bacterium
AATCCGTATATCGAGGACGTCGCCCGACGTTTCGCAAAGGCCGGCTATATGGCATTCGCTCCGGACGGACTCACATCCGTCGGCGGATATCCCGGCGAGGAGCAGAAAGGCGTCGAACTGTTCCGGAAAGTCGACGGTAAGAAGATGACCGAAGACTTCGTCGCCTCGGCATACTGGCTGAAGAAGCGTCCGGACAGCAACGGCAAGCTCGGGGCCGTCGGCTTTTGCTTCGGCGGCGGCATGGTTAATCAGCTTGCGGTGCGATTAGGTAAAAATCTCAACGCCGGTTCCGCGTTCTACGGCAATCAGGCCGGCGTCGCCGACGTGCCGAAGATCCAAGCCCAGTTGATCTTCCACTACGCCGGCAATGACCAGCGGATCAATGCCAACATCCCTGCGTACGAGGCAGCCTTAAAAGAGAACAAGAAAACGTTCGAGTCCTTTATGTACGAAGGCAAGCAGCACGGTTTTCATAATGACACGACACCGCGCTACGATGCCGAGTCGGCAAAGCTCGCGTGGGAACGAACGCTGGCTCACTTTAAGAAGTATTTGAAATAAACATATGAGAAAAGCACTTTTATCACTAGTTTTCGTAGCGCTCTTCGTGATCGCGGCGTCCGCGCAGACCTCGGTCGCCGGCGATTGGGACGGATCATTCAATACGCCCGGAGGGGCCCGTCCGTTCAAGCTCGTGTTCGTCGTGGATGGCGAGAAGCTCACCGGTACCGTAAAGCGAGCCTCGGGCGATGTTCCGCTGACCGGAAGCATCAAGGGCGATGTTATCAACTTCAACTACACCATCAGCTATGGCGGCAATGATCTGACGCTGATCTATTCAGGCAAAGTCGCCGGCGATTCCATGAGCGGCACCGTCTCATTCGGCGGAAACGCTGAAGAAACCTGGAACGCAAAACGGGCCGCGAAGTAGTGACCCCGGAATTCGAACTCCTAAAGAACGACCCGGACCTGGAATCTGAACCCGGTCCGGGCGGCACTCTCATCTTCCTCGACGGCGATCAATACTGCGTCGTCGGCCCCGAGTTCACCAGCATCGAAGAGAGCGACTGCTATGCCTTCGGTGCGACTCGCGAAGAAGCCCTCCGAAACTTCCAGACGAGATCTCGTGTTTAGCCGAAAAGCTCCGTTTCTTTCGAAGCGATCGGTACTGCCGAGAGTCGCATGGACGCCGAAACTTCTTGCCTTGGAGCTTAAATATATTCCTCGTCCACGAAGCACCATGCCCAATCCTCGAAGGTTTCGATGGATTTCATCACGGGATGATCGGTATCGTGGAAGTGGGCGGTTGCGTGCTGATTTTTTGAGGTATCGCAGCAGCCGACGTGACCGCAGACAAGGCAGATTCGCAGGTGGACCCACTCGTCGCCGCTCCGCAAACATTCTTCGCAGCCCGGTACACTCGGTAAGACACTTCGGATGCGACCCAGATGTGAGCATACATCCGGGCCTGCCGTCGGCGTATATGTCACCTCTGTTTCCAGATCGAGCCCGGTCTCGTCGTTGAAATCCATCAGCGTCTTTTCCGAAGCGTTATCTTTTGTGGCAGCGCCGCCAACGCCCGTCGGAGCCCGGAACAACGTCGCGTTTTGAGCAAAGGCCGAAGTCTCACCAGACAGTTCGAGTTCGTCGCCGGCGGCAAAGATAATATTAGAGGGAACCGGATCGATACCTTGGCCATTTCGCCGCAAAGATCTCAGCGTAAGGCCAAAGTCTTTCATCAGCAGCAGCGAAGACGCGGTATTGCCTTCGATCGGCGAGCCGGGCCGCACCTTTACAAGCCGCGAATCGAAGCAATCCTTGTCAGGCTCGCAACGGAAGATCGAATTGTCGATGTCAAGTTCGCCATCCAGAAGCTCGGCGTAGCCATTGCTCCTCGCCATCTCTTCGTAGGCGTCGATCTGATCGGCGGGGATGCGGTAATCTCGAAGCACTTCACCGAAAAGCTGCACGATGGATTCCAACTCCTCGGCTATAACCGTATCGGCCCCAGCGGCTGAAAGTTCCGCCACCTCTTCGGTATATCGCGTGCGAACAACTATCCGCATCGTTGGGTTTAGCTGACGTGCCACCGAGGTAATGCGATGGGCCATGGCCGGATTGTCGTCCGCTATCACCATCATCTTGGCGTTCTCGGCTCCGACGTGCCTAAGCAGATATGGTTTCGTCGCATCCCCGCGAACCACGGGCAGGCCGTCAGCATCGGCTTCGTTCGCACCTTCCGGGCTAAGGGTCGTGATGATGTAAGGGATACCCGAACCGGCAAGAACCCGCACGAGACAACGGGCAGCGTCGCCGTATCCCGCCACGATCACATGGTCTTCGAGGGCGAGAGACTCACCGAGAGACTCACCGTTATCGTCCGCAGGCATCCCAGCCGTCTCCCGCTTGCGAACGATCTTTGCCGCGAGCCCGCTGCCGAAGTTCATCAGGAACGGCGTCGCAACCATAAGTACGACCGTGGCCGCGATAAACGTTTGCGACCCGCTTGAACTCGCCCCTGCGGGAAACAACCCGACTTCCCTTCCGGCCCGCTCGAGCACAAACGAGAACTCTCCGATCTGCGCCAAAGCCAACGCCGATGCCGCAGCGACGGGAGTCGCATAACCAAGCACTTTGACCGCGGCCCAAGCGGTCGCGATCTTGATGACCAAAACTGTCGCGATCGCCGCGACGATGATCGGCAGATGCTGCACGAGGAATGACAGATCAAGCAGCATCCCGACCGAGACAAAGAACGTCGCGGAGAAAAGTATCTGCAGCGGCAAGGTCTCACTCAGTGCATGCTGCGAGAATCTGCTTTCGCTGACCATCAGACCCGCGAGAAATGCGCCCAGTGACAGGCTCACTCCGGCTAGGTTTGTCAGGTAAGCCGTGCCGAAGCAGATCGCGATCACAGTAAGAAGGAAAAGCTCCGGCGAACACGTCCTTGCCACATTCTCAAGGACCTTCGGCATTATCCGCCGGGCGAGAAGCAATACGATCGCGATGATCCCCGCGGCCTTGGCCAATGCTAGTCCTATCTCACCTGCTCCGCCGCCGCCGTTCGGCGACAGGACCGGAATGAGCAAAACCATCACGACAATTGCAAGATCCTGAAAGATCAGGAGCCCCAAACTTACCTGCCCATGTTCCGCGTTTGTCTCGCTCTTATCTCCCAGGAGTTTTAGAACGATCGCGGTCGAGCTGAGTGCGACAAGCATTCCGGTGAAAATGCCGGAACGCCAATCGACACCAAACGCGAGCATCACCAGCATCGTCAGAACGATCGCTCCGACAACCTGCATAGTCCCCCCACCAAAAATAAGGCGCTGAATACGAGCGAGTTTTTCGAGGCTGAATTCGATGCCGATCGTAAACAGGAGAAGAATCACACCGATCTCCGCCGTCGCATCGACGAGGGCTTGATCGCGAACGAGCCCGAATGCGTTCGGGCCGATCATTACGCCGGCGATCAAGAATCCGATGATCGGAACAAGCCTCAAGCGGAAAGAAATATAGGCGATCAATGCTCCGGCAACGATCACGGTCACGATCTCCGTAAGAAACTGCGGAACCACGCCGGCGGCCAGAACGATCGGAAGAGAGTCTAGTATTGCCATTTCTTGGTCTATTAATAGGTATTCTTGCTCTATTCCAACAAAAAGAAAACAGGAACACCCGCGTTACCGTTTTCAAGTCTTAGCTTCCAGGAGGCTGCACCACCACATTCCTGTGATCCGTCTATGCCGCCGCTTGCTCGGACTGTTCGCCGGTTATGAACGCCCACAGAGCCGGGTTCACGATCTCATGAGGAATTATGAAAACGTCCTTGTGCCAAGCCCCTCGTACACTTGTGGGTCGAACTACATGGCCGAGTCTCGGTTGGAACGATCCGGTTGTCAGAACCGAGCAGGATGAGCGAGCGCAACGTCGCCTTTCTTGAGGCTTCCGTGAAATCGGTCTCGGAGAACACCGGAATAGGATTGCAGGTTGACTTGAAGCCCATCATTTTCTGCCGCCATCAGTTGTCAATTGCTCCTTCGAAAACCTTCGTCCTCGCGATTGAACCCGCAGAAGGGCAGCTGCGGGGGTTACGGTAAAACTGAGCACGCTCCTTCAACCGTTAAGATGTCAACCGCATCCAGTGTGTATTGATTTAGAGCAGTGTCCGGCCCACCTTGGCTTGCCAACGGTGCGAGGGATCCGCGAGGGATCAGTGTTCGCCGGTTAAAACATCGGCACGACGTTTGCAAGGCCGTGTGTGTCCCAATTCGGATTCTCAAGACTCTCTCCTAACAGAGTTTATGGCTACCACTTCACACAGATTAGCAGTTATCGGTACGAACGCCGCGGGAACGGGGCAAGCCAAGACAGCGGCAGAGCGGCCGCTGGCTAACTTTATAAATCGTGATCTTAGTCTTTTGGAATTCTTTCGAAGCGTTCTTCACGAGGGGATGGACGAATCGACACCGCTGCTTGAACGATTGAAGTTCATGGCGATTTTCGCGTCCAACCTCGATGAATTCTTCATGATACGAGTATCGGCCCTGAAGGAAAAAATGGGGACGAAGGTTGAGGTATCGCCAGATGGATTTACCGGGCCCGAACTCCTCGCCGAGATACGAAGATCTGTCATAGGCATGACTGCAGAACAGGCGAAGTGTCTCAGCGAATCACTTTTGCCCGGGCTTGCCCGCGAGGGCGTCGTTCTTGATTCGTACCAGAAGCGCTCGCCCGAAGAACGTCAACAACTTGACGATTTCTTTGACACTCAGATCGTGCCCATTCTCACGCCACAGGCGGTCGACCCGACTCATCCGTTTCCATATATGTCGGGTGGATCCTTAAATATCGGCCTCTTCATAAAACCGGTAATGACCAAGCGTGTAGCACGAGCATTTGCCCAGATCGGCGATGAATTCTTTGTCAGGATCAAGATTCCTTCGTTCCTGCCCCGATTCGTTCCGGTGGGCGATAGCGAGGACTCGCATTTCGTACCGCTCGAAGAGATCGTAATGGCAAACATCTCGAAGATAGCCCCGGACGCAACTTCCGATAAATGCCATCTTTTTCGGATCACGCGAGACGGAGATCTCGATCTCAGGGAGTCAGAAGCCCAGGATCTGCTCGAAACGATGGAGGAAAACCTCAAGGAACGCAGGTTCGGGTCTCCGGTGAGGCTTGAAGTCGCGCGTTTGATGCCGCAGCGGATGGTCGACCATCTTGAAGAGTGTTTAGACGTTGCGGTTAACGATGTTTATACGGTAGACGGCTTGATGAGGGTTGTGGATCTGTGGGAGATCGTGAAGCTCAACCGGCCGGACCTGAAAGAATCACCGATCCGCCAGAAGAAATTGGACATTCTTTCCATGGGCGAATCAGTCTTCGACGTGATCAAGCGTGAAGACGTTCTTCTCCATCACCCATATCAGCCTTACAGCACCGTAACCGACATGATCTCCGAAGCAGCGGATGATCCGGACGTGCTCGCGATCAAGATGTGTCTTTACCGGATCGGCGAAGATTCCCCGATCGCACCACTGCTGATCAAAGCCAGTGAGAACGGTAAACAGGTCACCGCCCTAATAGAGATCAAGGCTCGTTTCGATGAAGCGAATAACATCGAGTGGGGCAAGCGGCTGGAAGAGGCAGGTGTCCACGTTGTCTATGGCCTTCTCGGCCTGAAGACACATGCGAAAACAACATTGATCGTCAGAAAGGAAGGAGACGAACTCAGGCGATACGTCCATCTTGCAACGGGAAACTATAACCCCGCAACTTCTACGATCTATACAGATCTCGGACTGCTGACGGCGGACAAGGAGATCGGGGCGGACGTTGCGGATCTTTTCAACTACCTTACGGTCTACACCGAGCCGAAGAATAT
>JAQSDP010000135.1 GCA_029945985.1 bacterium
GATTACGCTGCAGTCGCTGATCGGGTACCGAATATCTTCGACAACCGCTCGATCGCCGTATTGAGGTTCTCCATAGATGTCGCGTACGAAAATCTCAGAAATCCATCCGCTCCGAAGCCGGCTCCATCGGTGACGACAGTGTGAGCCTCGGTCAGCATATAGTCCGCCACGTCAGCCGAGGCAGTGAACCTATCGCCGAGCACCCCGCGGACATCGACAAAAGCGTAGAACGCCCCTTCCGGCATGCCGCATTTGAATCCGTCGATGGTATTCAGAGCCGGGATCAGCCAGTCGCGTCGGCGCTCATATTCGGCGAGCATTGCCTGGACGGCTGCCATCGATTCGGAAGCGTTTTCCAATGCCCGGGCACAGGCGTACTGAACAAACGATGTCGGGTGGGTTGCAGAGTGACTCTGAAGCTTGATCAACTCTTTCGACCAAGACTGACTCGCTATCGTATAACCGATCCGCCAACCGGTCATCGCGAAAGTCTTTGAAAAACTGCCCGCGACACAGACGTATTCGCGGATCTCCGGCGGCAGAGTAGCCGACGTAAAAACCTCTCCCGGCGGGTAAGCGAAGAAGAGATAGCATTCGTCTGTGAGAACGTAGACGCCGCGTTCGACACAAGCCTCGATGATCTTCCGCATCTCGGCGGTGGGTATGACACGACCCGAAGGATTACTGGGCGAATTGACGATCAGCAGTTTGGTCTTGTCAGTTATCGCGTCCTTTACCTGATCCGCCGTCAGTACGAAATCTGTTTCCTCGGTCTCTATAAAGACGCTGTTCGCTTCGCAAAAAGTTACGATCTCGGGAAACGTTACCCAGTAGGGCTTGGGGATCAAAACATCATCGCCAGGATTCAGAAGCGTACACGCAGCGTTGAAAAGAGCCTGCTTACCACCACAAGATGCAACGACCTCCGCCGGCGTGAAACTCGCCCCGAACCTATGCCGATAGAACTCGGCGATCGATTCGGTGAAGGGCTTCATACCGCTCGACGCTGTATATTTCGTCAGTCCCTTCTGCAAACCCTCCCACGCGTATTCCTTGATGAATTGCGGCGTGTCGAAGTCAGGCTCGCCGAGAGTGAGGTCGATAACCTGATGGCCCTGCTCACGCAATGCGGCAGCAGATTGGGCGGCCTTAAACGTCGAAGACGACTGCATTTTGGAGACGCGGTCCGAAACGGAGAAGGAAACCATAAGCACATTTTGCCACACAGATCACAGAGATAACGAATGATCGGCAGTGAAGGAAGTTCCTTTAAGTCGCAAAGCTATTCCTTCAGCTTGAGTCTCATTCTTGCCTCGACAGATTCAGGTATCAATCCATCGACCCGCCCGCCGAGCAGGAACACCTGCTTCATGAGCGTTGATGAAACATATGAATACTCTTCATCGGCCATAAGAAACACCGTCTCGATCGTCGGTTCGAGTTTCCGGTTCATCAGTGCCATTCGAAGCTCATATTCATAGTCGCTCACAGCCCGGATCCCGCGAACGATTGCCGTCGCACCGCTTCGCTTAGCAAACTCGGCCGTCAATCCCGAAAATGACGCCACAGTGATCCTGCAGTCATTGTGTTCGACTGTCGGCAAGATCTCCTCGATCATCTCGACGCGTTCCTTGACCGAGAACATCGGATTCTTTTCGGGATTGTTCAGGATCGCGACGATGATCTCGTCAAACAGCGGCGAACTTCGTTGGATGACGTCGAGGTGACCGTTGGTGAGCGGATCGAACGATCCGGGGAAGATGGCTTTTCGCATTAAAAGTTCTTTGACAGGAGAGCTTTACCTTTTTCCACCGCGGCTTTGTGTTCGGGCTCGTATGCGGGGTCGGGTGTTAGAGCAAAGAGGGCGTTCAGTTGCTTCTTCGCGTCTGCGTCTTTCTGTGCGGCGAGGTACGCTTCAGCGAGATGCAGCCGAATATTCGCATTGTCGGGCGAAACCTTCAGCCCCTTTTCGTAATATTCGATAGCCTTCGCAATGGTTCCGCCCTTCAGGGTACGCGTCGCCATCTCGAGCTGGCCCAGTGCGTCAAATCCGCTTCCGCGCTGATAGGCCGGATCTATAGCGATGGAAGCGTTGATCGCTTCGCGGATGTCATCGACAGATTTGATGCCTACCGTCACGGGGCTGATGCGAGACAACTCGCCGAGATTAGCCCCATACCAGAAGTGTCCGTCCGGCTTGCTTGGGTCAACTCGCGATGCGATCCTGGCTGCATCCCGGCCTTTTTCAAAGACCACGATCGCCTCTTTCTCGAGGGGCTCAACTTTACCGAGGAAATAGCTGTATTTCGCGAACTTCCACTCAACCTCAAAATTTCGCTGGTCGGGGTTTCTTGCGAGAGCAAGTGTGTTCACCGCCTCCCGCAGTTTCGATAAGTCAGAGCGTGCGGCAAAGAGGCTTTCGGCCCTGCTAAGGTTGTCTGAAATCAATGTTGAGGAAAGGTTGGAATCTGCATTATGCGATTCCACCTTCTTCGAACAACCTGCCAGTAGACACAATGTAATTACAATTGCAAGAAAATTGTAATGTTTGATCGAAATTGGATGCGAGATCCGCTCGTACATGCTACTATCCTCGTTTGCAAATACACCGGACGTGAAAAGAACGAACATAAGCTATCACGAAAACTCGACCAAGCGAAACGGTCAGGCCGCGGCATTCTACGACCTTGAGGGTACGCTTGTCAGCACCAACCTTGTCCACACGCTGGCGTTCTATGCCAAGCGGCAGCAAGGACTCTGGCAGACCGCCAAGAAAAGCGCGGGGACGCTAGCCAAGCTACCTTTCTTCGGCCTAACGGATCTTTATTCCCGTAACGTTTTTAACGAGGTTTTTTTTCGCAGTTACGAAGGCTTCTCTCAAGATAGGTTGAGATATTTCTCGGAAGAGTTGTTCGAGGAAGTGCTAAAGCCGGCCATCTTTCCCGGAACGCCTGAGCTGATCGCACAAGGGAAAAAGATCGGCCAGCGGCAGGTTGTACTGACAGGTGCGCTGGATTTCACCATCCAACGGATGATGGAATATCTCGGCATCGACGACTACGTGGCGAACCGCCTTGAGTTCGTAAATGGTTATGCGACCGGTCGCGTGCTTCCCCCGGTAATGGCCTCGGCTACGAAGGCGAAGTGGATACGTGAGTACGCCGAACGCGAGAACATCAATCTTTCGGAAAGCTTCGCCTATTCGGACAGCATCTCCGATCTGCCGATGCTGTCTATCGTGGGGCACCCAGTCGCGGTCTGCCCCGATTTCCGACTTAAGCAGACCGCCCGCCAGCACGATTGGGCGGTGATCGATCTCAAGTAAGTGACTGGAACGCAGGCGTCCCGCCTGCGAGTGTAAAGTTCAGAATGTTGAGATTCAGTAAAGCACTAAATGACTGGAACGCGGGCGTCCCGCCTGCGTGTTGAAGTTTAGAATGTCGAGAATTAATAAAGTTCTGGTAGTAGCCTTCGCGATCCTCGCGGCCTTATCAACCGTGACCGCGCAATCGGCTGCGAAAGTTCCCGAATCAAAACTGTTCGACGCGCGCAAACTGCTCGAGGACACTCGAACCCTCTCGGCAGACGACATGGAAGGTCGGTCCGCAGAACGCCCGACGATGGCGAAGGCCCGTGAATACGTCAAGAAGCGTTTTAACCAGTCTGGGCTCGAGCCTTTCGGTTCAGGCTACGAACAGGATTTCGACATTCGCGGACGAGGGCAAGCCGCAGCGATCAAAGGCATCAACTTTATTGGCTCGATCGCGGGAAAAACGAAGGCGAATAAATACATCGTCATCACGGCTCATTACGATCATCTCGGCGTTCGCAACGGCCAGATCTTTAATGGAGCGGATGACAATGCATCAGGAACCGCGGCACTATTCGCGATCGCGTCCTATTTTAGAAAGAATCAGCCGGAACAGTCGTTAATATTTGTCGCTCTCGACGGGGAAGAGAAGGGGCTGCTCGGTGCGTACCATTTTGTCGCGAACCCGCCGGTTCCAAAGGCGTCAATCGTTCTGAACGTCAACATGGATATGATCTCGCGTAACGACAAAGGCGAACTATACGCGACGGGCACGCGGCTTTATCCCTATTTGAAGCCGGCACTCGTGAAGGTTCAGAAAACCGCTGGCGTTAAGCTCCTGCTCGGCCACGACGACCCTGCGACCGGCCGCGACGACTGGACCAACCAGTCCGACCAAGCCGCCTTCCACGCCGCAACGATCCCGTTCATCTACTTCGGCGTCGAAGACCACAAGGACTATCACAAATCGACTGACGATTTCTCTAATATACAACCGGAATTTTACGTGAGGGCAGTGGAGACAATTATTGAGGCCGTTATATCGCTGGGCAGCGAACTAAAGAACTAAATGGCACTTTCACTTAGACGCAAAACACACGAATCGATCGTGTACATTGATAAAGATTCCGCGCCGCGCATAATGCCGAACGGTGAGGATTTCATCTTGGAGGACCTGCCGGTCGGGACGCGGGTGATCTATCCGAATCCGCCGATCAAGGGACTGCCCAATCGCGAGGCGGCGATCAGGTATGCGGTGAATCATCCGATCGAGATGGAGCCGCTGTATGCCCTGCTCGAACCGGGAATGCGCGTGACGATCGCGATGGACGACATCTCACTGCCCCTGCCGCCGATGGCGATACCGGATATGCGGCAGACGATGCTCGAGGTCGTGCTGGATATGTGCGGGGCGAACGGGGTCGACGATATTCATCTGATCATCGCAAACTCGCTGCATCGCAAGATGACCGCGTGGGAAATGAAGCGGATGGTCGGGGCGGACATCTATAACGAGTATTACCCCGACCGCTACTACAACCACGACGCCGAAGACGACGACAACCTCCTCACGCTCGGCCACACGCGTCACAACGAGCCGCTCCGCGTTAATAAGCGAGCGATCGAAAGCGACCTGCTCATCTACCTGAACATCAACCTCGTCCCGATGGACGGCGGACACAAGTCGGTAGCGGTCGGGCTTTGCGACTACGAATCCCTGCGTGCTCACCACGAACCGCAGACGATCCGCGATTCGCATTCCTATATGGACCCGCCGGCGTCTGAACTGAACCACAAGGTGATCCGACTTGGGAAACTGGTCGACGAGCAGTGCAAGGTTTTCCACATCGAGACGGCCCTGAACAACAAGATGTTCTCGGACGGTTACGACATTCTCACCCGCAACGAGGACGAATTCTCGTTCATGGACAGGATGAAGTGGGAAGCGATGGCGCGGACATTTTCGAATATGCCGCGTGCCGCGCGTCGAAAAATGCTCCACGCGATCCCGGCACAGTACGAGTTGATCGGCTGCTACGCCGGCAAGACCGAACCGGTTCACGACAAGATCCTCGAACTTAATTACCGGCAGTACGAGATCCCGGTCAAGGGCCAGTGCGACATCCTGATCTCCGGCATCCCGGACATCTCGCCGTACAACGTCTATTCGGCGTTGAATCCGCTGCTGGTTCAGGTGATGGCGCTGGGCTATCACTTCAATATGTACCGGAACAAGCCGCTTCTGCGAAAGGGCGGCGTAATGATCATCACGCATCCGTGCTTTGACGAGTTTGACCACAACTTCCACCCGTCGTACATCGAATTTTTCCACCGGCTGCTCCCCGAATCGCGAGACGCATTCTACCTACGCGAAAAATACGAACGCGAATTCGCGTCGAACCCGGCATATGTTGAGATGTACCGCCGTGGCAACGCCTATCACGGAGCTCATCCGTTCTTTATGTGGTACTGGGGCGAAAACGGCCGCCAGCACGTCGGCAAGGTGATCGTCGCCGGCGCCGAAAACGCCCACGTCCCCGAGATGCTCGGCTGGGAGCGTGCCGACAACCTTACT
>JAQSDP010000136.1 GCA_029945985.1 bacterium
CGCCCATGATCGAGCCGAAGTCCAGATCAAGCAGCGCCCGGTTCGTTATGCTTGAAGCGACACGTTTACAAAGATCCTTTCCGCAACCGGGAAGGCCGACAAGCAGAATTCCTTTACACGGTTCAACATGCCGGGCTTTTGCTCTTGGGCTGAACGTATACGCAGCACGTTCGAGAATTGCTCGAAGCGATTGGTACCCGCCTAAGTTGCTTGCCGGTTCTGGATGTACGTAGGTCAATGAACCGCTGCCTCGTATTACGTTCTTCTTTTCCTCAAGGATGACATTGATCGAGTCTTGATTGAGCCCGTTACAACTGATAACTGCCTTTGCAACGACATTGCTGATCTCAACAGCGGTCAGGCCAAGAAGTGCTTGCTGCAGAGCGTCCTGGGTCTCCTTGTTGAGGCTAATATCAAGGCCATTGGAACGTAGGTTCTCAAATTGAAGTCCGATAGAGTCTTCGATCTCGGATTCCCTCGGAAGATCGAGTTCTACCTGAGTGACTTCCTTTTCGAGTGTTTTTAGTTCGGGGAAGTTCGGCCCGACAAAGAGAACGGTGGCCTTTGTCGATTTCAGCTTCCAGGCGATCTCACGGAGTCGTCGAACAAGTAGAGGGTCTTCCTGTCCGTACGGCGAGATGTAAGGGGCGTAGTCACACAGCAGGAAGATACCTGTCTTCTGTTCGCTTATGAACCCAAGAAGACTTTCCGGATCTTCCGTATCTCCGATCGTTTGAGGTGAGCTTAGTAGTCCCTCTTTCGGATCAACCACCTTTTGAAGTCCGCTCGGACGGCTCCAGAAATAGAGAGGTTTCTCCTTGTGCCGATCCTGAAAGACGAGATCGAAGAGGGCCTCCCGAACGCGGTCTTCCTCAAATGTATTGATGGCGATTAGCGGGTACCGGGCTCTGATCCTAATATCGAGCTCATGCAGGAACTTCCGGATGCTGTCAGCATCGGTTTCTATTTCAGGCATTGGTTGTTTTCTGGAAGTGTCTAAGAAACTGATTGTGTGACAAGACGACCATTGTAGCCATTTCGTCCATTGTTATTGCCGGTCGGCTTCGCTGCGTCGGTCATCCTTTCGACCTTCTGCATCTCTTCTCTTGATGCGATGCCGTTGTCGATCTTGAACCCTAGATTAGCTAAAGCCCTGCCGACAGCACTTGTTTCACCGTTTTCGATAAAAGAAGTCGTGTTTACATACCCCTGACCGCGAATCTCGAAGGCGTGTCCGGTAGAACTTGGTTCAGCATCATCCCTGTTCCGATATGCAGCCGCCTTTATGCAAACAAAGCCGCTGTCTTCGTTAAGCCGAATGATCTCGGTAACGATCCGTCCCTCCGGGTACTTCTCATAGAACTCGGCTATGCGTGCGTGAACCGGAATGTATTTAGTCAGGTCGAAGTTTGCCATTCTCTACCTCGTATTTGACGCTCTATAGTTCAAGAGCGGTTAGCCGGTCCTCATCAAGCAGTTTCTTAGAATGAACCGAAGTCATTCTCAAGAGATCGCTCAGCGCCGTCCGCATCTCCTCCGGCGAGCGCTGCTTGGCTTCCCGGCCGGCCGCGGTCTGCAATTGTTCGAGCACCTTTTCGAGAGATGTATCGCCTGTGAAGTTCATCAGCTGATACCATGCGCACATCTGACGGGCTCGCTTAGCTAACGAACCCGACACGAACTCCGCATCCTTCATTCGTTCGGCCATTTCCGATGCGGAGTCGAAGATCTTGGCCGTTATCTGTGCAAAGCCTTCTTTGATCGGCGATATGGCCTCTTCGGCCTCGCGTCTCGCGGCCTCGATCTTCATCTCCCGGATGCGTTCTCTCACTTCACGTTCTCGCCGAGTTTCGGCATTTACCTCATCGACCTTTATTTCTTCGATCCGGCGTTTCGAATCGATCTCAAGGTCGATCTTTGTCTGCTCGGCATTGATCCGGGTCGTTTCGAGCGCAAGGGATTTTGCGAGATTTCGTTCCGCGATCATCTCCGAACCGAGAATGATCACCTTCGGCTTCATCGTTATGATAAGTCCGTCTCGGATCATCTCGCGCGTCGGAACCATCCCGATGGCCTGAGCGGTAACCGCATTCACAAACTCCTCTCGATCGAAGGGTTCATCGCTTGTCGCCTCAAATCGGTCGGCTGAGTCTCCCGCCAACTTATAGAAACTGTCCTGTAGAATATCGAGGATCTCGTCGTATTTAGAAAGAACCTCGCTCTTTGCGGCGGCAAGAGTTTCAAAAGCCTGAAGGTATGCTTTTTCGAACGACTCAAATGCGGTCCACGGGATCCATTTATACTCGCTTGTTCCCCAAACTGTCTCGCAAAGCGTAAATCTGAAGCCGAACTTGTTAAGAGCGTTATGAGCCTGGGCCGCTCCACGCATAAGGCGATTCCGATATACATCCGGCAGCAAACCCGCTCGCGGTGGACTCACTCTGACGGCGGCGTTGTCAGGAAGTTGAACGCCGAGCGTCCTCCATTCCAATTGACGAACAAGACTACCGAACCCCCGGCAGTCAATGTTCATGAAGATGCCTTCGCTTTCGAGCGTCGATAGATCAAAAGGAAGAGATTCGACCTCCTCAACGCTGATGCCCAACTCCGTCGCCGCCCGATCTCGCCGGGTTTCAAGTCGGGTCAGCACTTCCTGAGAAATATTGGAGGACTGTTTCAAGTCGGAATCCCTTGGAACTTCGATAGGGGATGTTCCCCTCGTCTGCAAACCTCCACCGAAGACGTTCTGAAGGATCGATGATGCAAGCGACTGAACCGCCGGCGGTCGGGTGATCTGGTCAGAAGTTTGAGTTTCCATTCGCATCCTGTCCACCGCTCAATTTTCCTCGAGTCCGTACTGCTTCAAACACTCAGATAATGGCTTCGGTTCGTGATCCTCATCACGACAAACTTTGATCCCATTGATGTCCACGGACTCGAGTTCGCTGAGACAGAAATAGCCCCATTCGCGCTCAAGTCCGATCACGTATCCAAAGAATAAAAAGTCGTCTTGGAC
The DNA here is from genome assembly GCA_029945985.1 of bacterium. Taxonomy (GTDB): domain Bacteria; phylum Acidobacteriota; class Blastocatellia; order Pyrinomonadales; family Pyrinomonadaceae; genus OLB17. The sequence goes on from JAQSDP010000136.1 coordinate 3,017, forward strand.
AGACTTTCCTTCGGTGACAAACCAAGTCCAGCCGCTCAGTGGAAAGCAGAAGACAGCATAGACGGTAGGGTCTTTGTTTCCTTCTTGCTCACACGGTTTTGGCAACTGATTTTGCAGTGCTACGGGTAACAGGACAGACATAGTGAAGATCATCTATTGGATTCATTACACTGTTAGCCGCCCATTCTATTTTGAATCAAGGCGAATCGGATGAAGGTCGTCCCGCCGCCCAAACCCGCGACAACGCCGTTCCCAAAGCCCGCTTTGAATTCCGCTGGGAAGACCAGTTCAACCTCGGCCTCGACCCCGAAAAGGCGAAGGAGTTTGTTGGTAAAAGAAGCGAGATCTATCAAGGGAATTGCCCGGACGGGGCGAATAGCATCATTAGGAAATCCTCTAAACGTGTGTTTTGACTGGACGGAGTTTCGGCTTCGTTTTTTTTATTTATGTTTTTGCAATGCTGTTGCATCTGTGATACGGTCTTGCAGATAAATAAAGAGCCAAAACTTTACAATCTGCTATGAACTGATTCCCAAACAACAGTAAACGGAGGATTATGTTAGGACTAAGAACAACTATTTATAAGGTTGGCGACATCAACAAAGCGACGGAGTGGTATTCAAAGGCATTTGAAATCGAACCATACTTTGATGAGCCTTATTATGTTGGATTCAGCATTGGCGGATACGAATTAGGGCTTCAACCTGAGGAAATTCCGACAACTGATAAGGTTGAAAGTGTTGTATCTTACTGGGGAGTCGAGAAAATTCATGAAGTTTACGACCGATTGATTGGCTTAGGAGCAATCGAAAATGAAAAACCGTATAACGTCGGCGGCGAATTAATGACAGCGACAGTCAAAGACCCGTTCGGCAACATTATTGGTCTAATTTATAACCCGCACTTTAAACTAAACAATTAAAGAATATGGCTTCAGATCAAAAGTTTGCGGATTTCGTATTGGAACAGATTGAAAATGCCGGAGAAATTACCGCTAAGAAGATGTTTGGTGAATATGCAATTTACTCGGACGGAAAAATATTTGGGTCAATTTGCGACAATAAATTATTCATAAAACCAACAAAATCAGGACTCGAATTTATCGGCGATGTGGTTGAGGCACCACGATACGAGGGAGCGAAACCGAGCTTTCTAATTGAAGAAAAAATTGAAGATAGAGATTGGTTAAGCGAATTGGTCAGAATTTCGGTAAAGGAATTGCCAATGCCAAAACAAAAAAAGAAGAAGACGAAGGGGTAACGTTGATTTAGTCTACGATTTATTCAAGCCTATCGTATTTTTGAGCCGACCACTCTTCGGATTGTCTCCTGCGTACAGTAAACGGAGTTGCTCGTACCGCTTTCAAGATCGAAGTAAACCGCGTATCGCTTAAGATTTCTCGTCAGAAGCATTGCGGAAAGTATTTCGGCAATTTCTACAGCCACTCGCTGATTCACATTAAGCCCTTGCTCGCCCAACCGGATCCGTTCCGGACACCTTCCTTCGTTTGATCTTGTAATTGGCTCTGGTTCAAGTAGCTCTGGGTGTTGAAGTGAGGGAGCCGGAAGTGCCCGGCAAATACTCGTTCCGACAAAGTACTGATCCGGTTTAAGACGGTTTGTCGTCGAACCAAGTAACACTTGGCCCGATGTCTTCCCGTTTCCGCCGTCGATCCACCAGAGCCTTGATTGATCCCCATAACCACGGTGCTCGTCTAATGCACGATGAATCTCCCGACGGGCGAGGTAGTTATCTACGCAGCCGACAATGATCGTCAGACTCCGGTAATCACTGTTCGAGCTTTTTAGATGTTTCTCGTGATCGAACTTCTCGCATGAGAAACTTGTCTCGATTCCCCAGGCTGTTGAAACTCGTTCCGCCAATGTTTGGGCCTTGAACCGTCCGATCTCTGCAAAGCAGAAATTGCTCCGCGGAATATTTCCGTTTTCTACCACGTCCGGGTCAACGATCAGCAGTTCCGCAGACTTGTTTTGCTGCTGCTTCAGTTCGTAGATGAGGCGAGCAATGGCGGGAACGACAAAAGAACCGGTTCCACCGGCACCGACAACGATGAACCGAACGGTGTTGTATTCTACGGGCATCACAACAGCCGCCTTCGAGAAGCTAAGATCGATATCCATCACAACATCATCTGAAGCAAAGCTTCGACCTCATTCAGATCGACGACACCGCCTGGAAGCTGTCCGATCCAGGAAAACGGAATTGGGATAAGGTGATCGTAGATCCCGCAGCGGAGTCTCACCTTCGGCTTGTCGTGAACATCCGCAATGATCCCAAGGATACGGAACTTGCCCGATTCATCCCGGTCATCCGCGGCGCTGAACTGATAGGCTCCGGGCGGGTGCGTGTGAACTTCTATACAAGCGTCGGAGTATTCAGGACTCGTATCATCTGCGATGGTTGATGCCCATGTCCGATCCCGGCCAGAAGTGCACCACTGCCAGGACCCGCTCTCCTTGTCCCAATAGATCAGATAGAGTTCTTCCCTGAAGTTGTCCTTAGAGTCGTGGATCTTTGAGTGTTAGAATATCTAGTCCCAGATACGTCCCGGCCCTCCGGGCTTATGCCAATTGATCCCGACAAAAGCTTCCGGCAGTCCGTTAATTTTTCGGTAGACGAGCGGCACTGACACCGTGAATTCCTCGCGTTGAGCTTTTAGCACAACGCCGTTTCCGGCCAGGACATATTCGTAGAGGATCGCTTTAACCGGTTCGAACCGTTCCTTTGCGATGCGATGCCCTATGAAAGATGCTGGCGACGCGACCTGAATTTCATCTGGACCTGACATGAGATGTTCCAT
>JAQSDP010000137.1 GCA_029945985.1 bacterium
TCCGCCCGAAGCCGTCTTGCTGATACGTTTAAGAGTCGACAGTCCGCTCTGCCAGACGTAGATATCCCACAGAGTGTTCTTGTCTTCTTTCGTCAGTGGCGGATAGCTGTAAAAAGCGATGCGCGAGCCGTCGTCTGAGATCGACGGACGCGAGCCGCCGCCGCCCTTGCCAGTCCTTTCATCCTTGCTGATGAGCGTGACGGCGCCGCTTCGCATATCTCTTAGATAGACGTTCACGGTCGATGTGCCCGTGACGCCGGGAGCAAGGGTATCGGCGGAAGAGGTAAAAGCGATCAGGTTTCCATCACCGGAGATCGTCGGTTCAAAGGCTTCTGCGTTCGTCTCGATCCCGCGATTCTCGCTGACGGCAGTTACCGTATTCGTATCGTAGTTCCAAACGAAGATGTCGCGGACGCCGTTCGTGTCGATCGGTACGAGATTGGTCGCGTATGACTCGAATGCGACAGATCTGCCGTCTGCCGAGATCGCCGGAGCGTGACTGTCTTTGTTGCCTTCGCCGTTCATTCCCTGGCTGACCAGACGGGTCTCACCGGTCTTTCGATCACGCCAAACGATCTGCCGGTATTTCCCGCTTCCGCCGCCGAGGCCCTTTTTATATGTCCCATATGCAACGTATCGCCCTTCGTCCGCACCCTTTCCGCCGATGACCGGAGAGAACGTTTCGTAAAAGGTGCCGATGATCTTGTCATCGGAACTGCGGGTGACCAGATCAAAACCGGGAAAGTTATTCACCGGCTGGGTTGGCGGATTGGTCGGCGGCGTAGTGGGCGGGCCTTCCGTCGAAGTCCTGCTGCAGTCCGCACGAACTGTGACAGGTGTAGAAGGAACAACACCCTGATTGAGCGACAACCTGCATGGGCGAGGGCCCGATGTTTGGCTGATGATGTAATCATCTCCCTGCGGATAGCCGCCGAGATTCGCGGTCACCGAAAACGGATATCTAAAGTTCCGCCGATAGTTATCAGCGAAGCCGAAAGTTTCGCCTGTTTGGATGCCCGTCACCTGGATCTTAAAGATCGATATCGGCGGATTCCCACAATCGGCAGTGACCACAAGGTCCTGGCCGGCAATTGTTCCCGCATTTCCCGTCATGCTACACGGTCGCGGCCCGGAGACCTGCGTGATCCGATAGGCTTCGCCGGCGGTGAACCGTTTGTCGAAATAAACCTGCGGATTCGCCGAGTTCAGGACGACGCGTTCGCTTCCGATCGAGAATTCGAACTGCTCCTTATTAGAATATAGGGAGCTTGCGTAGCCTATGCCCAGTCGGTGCTGCACCGCCTGTTGCGCACAAACCTCAAAAGCCGCAAAAGTTAGGAGCATCAATGTCGATAAGGAAACAATTGATAGTTTAGTCATCTGGTTGCAGGGACAATTGAATATAGATGAAGGACCGCCTGTACCGGGGAATTATAGCCGCGTAAGGGCTTGCCATCCAACATTACTACGCGAGGAGTCTGCCTAAGCCGGCTCATTTCGGTCTGAAAGCGTAGACCCTCTTGCAGAATCGCAAATCTCCGGTTTAGGGTTTGGCATGATGCCAAACGTTTTGCCTTGAGTTGAATCCAAACAGGGCAAACTGTGCGAAACTTTTCCCGACCTCAGATATCGTGTAAATAATGTTAACCCTTTCGCTGCTTCTCAATGTTTTAGTCCTGGCCCCGGTATGCGTCGGATTGATCAGCGACGCACAATGGGCGAGGGAGGCCTACGGGGACAGGACTGCGGCTCGCGGGATATTGCTTTCGATCTATTTTTCAATAGGAGCTATCTCTGCCGTGCTTCTCTGGACCGGCGATGTCCGCATGATCGCCGCGCTACTGATCATTCAGGTCATCTACAAACTTACGACTCCCTTTACTGTCGGCAGCGTCGCGAACCCGGTAGTTGTCAGCAATCTATTTATCGCCGCCTTTCATACAGTGACGCTACTTCTGATCTGGAAACGTTCCGACGCCTGATCTCGCCGTCCAAGATCTCGACCTCCTGGTTTGACCGCTCCTAATTGGACTTTCTGAAAACGATCGTGCCGCCGTCGGGATTGGCGACAGGAAGAAAACCCATTTTTGACTGCCACGGATCCTTGTCGTACTTTGTTTCGTAAACGCGCACCTTGTATTTGGACACTTCACCACTGCCCTTGTAAGTCTGGGTGATCACATTCCCATCCAAGCTGTATTTATCGGTCATTCCGTAGCTTGTGGTCGTCACCTTGTCGCGGGTGGCATCGTGCGAAGTGCGGAATGAGATCGCTCCGCCCTTATTGAACGTCCCGTTCGCGTTGAAGGTGTATGCGACCGCGACCGTGCTGCTGGCAGCCGCCCAAGAACCGAGCACCTCTCGTTTCAGATCGTACGGCGTGGCAACGCTCTTGAATTTGAGGTCGTATAGGAGAAGGTCGATTGCATTAGTAGGCGAATCCGTCGCATTATCCGACTGAAACGGAGCGCGTCCAACAACGACCGCAACCTTGCCGCCGAGTTTGACGAGAAGAATACTCGCATCGAACCGCGAGTCCGGATACTCCTCCTGATCGCTTGCCCGCTTCGCATATCGATAGGCCCTGTAATATTCCAGTCCCTGCAAAGTCTTCCCCCTTTCAAATACTCCATATTCAAGCGTGAATCCGTTGCCGGCCCACGGGCCGTGGCCCTTGAAGACCTGCCAAAGGATGCGCTCGGCGTCACGCTGCAGATCGCCGCTCGTTTCCATCGGCGGCAAAAACGCGAGGGTCTTTTCACCGTCTTGCGAGGTAAGCCTTATCTTGCTCGCCGAATCGTCCTGCGACCATCCGGTAGGGGTTGCAAAGCTATAATCGCTTACGCCAGCACTGTCGACCGCGGTGCTCGAGTTCGAAGGTTGCGGCCCGCCCGCGGCATGCACCTCCGTCCATGCGTATATCAGGGTAGCGTCAGATTCCCCAAAGAAGCCAAGAATCCCCCTGCGCTCCGGCTCGCTCCTTAGAACCGAAAAGAACGTGATGCCGTTCTCAGTGCCGCTTACTTCATACTCCCAACCGCCGGTTTTAAGAGCACTGGCCAAGCGATCGGTGATCGACTCTGCACCCAGCCTCTTAAGATCTGATCCGGTCCAGATCAGAACTTCTGTGTTGCCTTGGCGAAGTTTCCCGCCGCCCTCGGCAACGATCTTTTGCATCGTTTCCCCGACCTGCGGCGGCACGCTTGAATCGTTGAGCCGATGCGCTCCTTGCGGTAAACGCACACCGCTCAGAGCTGAACTGTCGACAGCTGTCGTTTCGTCCTGTGCAAAAGAGGTGACCGAAAGGAGAAGTCCTAAGAGGAATGTCCGTATGAATCGTGGAAAGATATTATTATTGGATCTTGAATGCATAATCGCCTCTCCTGCATAACGCGTAAGGCGAATTGTAAAAAGATCTTCGACCGTTGCGACGAAACCAAACATTCGATTACTCGGCGCACTTTTGCCATTATGGAATGGCTGATTATCCCAATGGACTGTCGCCACTTTGGTAAAAAAAGGAGGAAAAAAGCAGAGATATGCGCGTTTCAAATCGTTTTTTCGCGCTTCGATCGGGCATCTCAGGCACGGCTGCGCAACAAATTTTCGCTATTCCATCCAGTGAATGCGTTTAATGCAACGGCAATCGAGGGTGTCTGAAAACGCTTTCAGACACCCTCGACCGATCAGACTTTAGGTTCTTCCTGCTAGAAAGCCTCGCCGAAGCTGACTTCGCCGGCGACCGATACCTGATAAGCGGAGACGCGGCGTTCAAAGAAGTTTGTGAGCTCCTGGACGTCCTGGAGGTCCATGAACGAAAACGGATTCTTTGACTTATAGATCTTCGGAAGTCCGAGCATCGCAAGGCGCTGGTCGGCGATGAACTCGAGGTACTGACGCATATCGGCGATCGAGAGACCGGCGACGCCCATGCTCAGCACATCATCCGCAAATTGCAGCTCGCACTCAACCGCTTCGTCGAGCATCGTCGCGATGTCGCGGGTCAGTTCCGCATCGAACAGGTCGGGCTCTTCGCTGCGCACTTTGTTGACGACATCGAACGCGAACGCCATGTGAGCGGATTCGTCGCGGAAGACCCAGTTGGTTCCGGATGCGAGTCCGTGGAGCAGTCCCTTCGAACGCAGGAAATACACGTAAGAGAACGCCGCGAAGAAGAAAAGGCCTTCAATGCAGGATGCAAAGCAGATCAGGTTGAGAAGGAACCGCTTGCGATCTTCTTTCGAGTTTAGGCTGTCGAGATCGTTGATCGAATCGATCCACTTGAGGCAGAACTCGGCCTTTTTCTTGATCGACGGGATCTGCTCGACCGCCGCAAAAGCCTGTTCACGTTCAGCGTGGTCGGGGATGTATGTGTCGAGAAGCGTCAGGTAAAACTGCACGTGCAGAGCCTCTTCGTAGAGCTGCCGCGACAGATACATCCGAGCCTCGGGCGAATTGATGTGCTTGTAGAGATTGAGCACAAGATTGTTCGAGACGATCGAATCGCCCGTCGCAAAGAATGCCACCAGCCGATTGATCAAATGCCGCTCCGCCGGCGTCATCTTCGACCGCAGATCGTTCACGTCCATCGAGAAATCTACTTCCTCAACGGTCCACGTGTTCTTGATCGCGTTCCGGTACATCTCATAGAATTCCGGATATTTCATCGGGCGTAAGGTGAGGTTGAATCCTGGGTCTAATAACATATGAATCGTTTTTGACGCCTTAAATCTTCGTTTGCCAAGTTGCGGTTATGCCTTCGTACTCGAATTCTGCTTGTTCTTTTGCCTGTTCTACAGATTCATGATAAGTGTCGGTAATCGAATCCCAACCCTCATCGCATGAGAAGAGGTAGTAAGCTTCTTCGCCCTCATATTTACAAATCGCCAATCTAATGGCTGGCCCCATCAACTTGCCCGCGACGACTTGATCTGTGTTGCTTGTATGCTTGTGACGCTCGTCGATGGATGTAAATAACAAAACTCGAGCACCGCCTATCAGGTCCGGAACGCCAGACATAACACTACTGACACGCCTCGCACGCGTCGGGGTTTTCGAGCGAGCAAACAACGGCTTCCGTATCCGAATAGGCCTGCACCTCCGCGATAGCGGTTTCCGCGGCCGTTACTTGAGCGATCTTCGTCGCCGGCCTCGACCGCAAGTAATACGTCGTCTTGAGACCCTTCTGCCAGCAGTACATATACATCGACGACAGCTTGCCGATCGACGGGCTTTCCATGAATAGGTTCAGAGAGCCGCTCTGGTCGATGTATGCTCCGCGGTCGGCGGCCATGTCGACGAGCGAACGCATCGGCACTTCCCACGCGGTCCGATAGATCTCGCGGATGTCCGCAGGGATCTCCGGAACATCTTGGATCGATCCTTCGCTAAGTTTGATCTTGTTGCGGATCTCGTCGTTCCACAGCCCGATCGCACTCAGCTCTTTCACCAGGTATTTGTTGATCTGGATAAAATCTCCGCTCAGCGTCTCGCGTTTGAAAAGGTTCGAAACCTGCGGCTCGATGCACTCGTAGCTGCCGGCAATCGCTGCTATCGTTGCTGTCGGTGCGATGGCGATCATCAAGCTATTGCGGAGTCCGTGAGTCTTCACCTTTTCGCGAAGGCCGTCCCAGCGTCCCGTGTCTTCGGGGGTGACTCCCCAAAGATCGAACTGGAAAATCCCCTCGGCCGCTTTGGTCTCGGCAAACGCCGGATGCGGGCCTTTCATTTTTGCGAGATCGCACGATGCGTCGAGTGCGCCAAAGTAAATCTCTTCCTGGATCTTCGAGGAGATCTGGCGTGCCTCGTCCGAATCGAACGGG
>JAQSDP010000138.1 GCA_029945985.1 bacterium
CGGGATCGATAGCGACGGCGGCCTCGAGCACCTTTACAGCTGCCTCCGAATCCTCAAAGTTCTCGCCATCCGCCTTTACCTTCCCCCGCAGGTAAAGGCGGATGGCGATTTTATAGGCGCACTGGACGGAAGAACTGGCGCGGTAGCATCATGGACCTTGCCTTTCGGCACGACATCGGCGATGAAACGATAACCGTGTTTGGGGATCGTCTGAATATACTTCTTGTCTCCGATTCCGTCTTGTAGAGCCTGGCGGATCATGTAAACCGCTTTCCCGAGGTTATTCTCCTCGACCGCGGTGTCGGGCCAAACAGCCAATAGGAGTTCGTCCTTCTCCACAAGCTTGCCGCTGTTCCGCACCAGGTGCACCAATGTTTGAAATGCTTTCTCCTGAAGATAGCCAACGGGGGTTCTGTCCGTCCGCTCGATCCTACGCTCCGTCACGTTCAGTCGGAATTCACCAAATTCGTATACCTCGTCGTGTTTACGCGTCATTTCTAAATTGCGTGGTCGGAAAAAAAAGGAAGAACAAATCCACACGAACCGAATTACTTGTGGTGATCGACGTTCGATAATCGCTTCGTTGAAACTTGATCGATCATGTTCCGATTTGAGCACAGTCTAGCGCCGAAGCGAAGCGTGAAACAACCAATGTTTTTGCAAGGACATATATGGAGAAAACCATGCGACGATTAACAACAAGAATCAAATTAGCGTTTGCGTTTGGCATAGCCGCGTTAGCCGTAAGTGGCACCGTGGTCTATGCCAGTATTTTTCCCGTTATTCTCGGTGCCGGTACGAACGCATCTGCGCCGCTGGTGCAGGGGCCTGCGTCAGTGACGTTTCGTAACCTTACAACTACCTCAGGAGATGTCGGAACATGGCACTACCATCCTGGGTACGTTCACAACGTTGTAACCGCTGGGACAGTGGAAATCGAGGACGGCTGCGGAGACACGTCCACTTTTACAGCAGGCCAAGCATTCGAAACATCCGAAGGGAGGGTGCACCGGGCAAAAAACGAGGGAGCGATCGACGCGGTAGAATACAACGTGTTTATCCGCGACGAAGGCAAGCCGCTAACGCGACAGATACCTGGGAATGTTAGGCGGTGCGGACCGGCGAGTAACGTTGACGAATGCAAGAACGACGGCTGGATGGAGTTCGATTTTCCGCATTCGTTTGAAAATCAGGGAGCTTGCATCGCGTTCGTCAATCAGCGTCCGCGAGTAACCTTGCTTGAGCCGTTAGACCCGCTGCAATAGTCAGCTTAATAAAGGGACGCGGCGTTGGGGTCTGTTCCCCGACGCCGCTCGATTATCACTCCAACTCGATCCGAGATCACTCTTCCTTCCCACAATCGATGCCTTTGCTGATGCGGAAGACGTGGCCGTCGGGGTGGCGGATGTGGAGTTCGCGGACTTGCCAGGGTTCGTCGGTGGGCGGCATTGTGACCTCGATGTCGTTTGCGAGGCAGTGTTGGTAGATGGCGTCGACGTCGTATACCCAGATGGACATCCAGACGCCTTTGTCGTTGTCGTCGGAGGTGAAGGTTTCGGTGTTGGAGCCTTTGCCGCGGCCGCCCTGGCCGTCGTGGCAGAGGAAGATCTCGACCTTGCCGCTTGAGACGGCTCCGTAGCCGGGCGGGTCGCCCCAATCCCAAAGCTTCTTCCACCCCAGCCGCTCGAACCACGAGATGCTCTCGGCGAAGTTCGACACGTTCAATATCGGCGTTACTCCGTGTGCGATCACAAGTTCCGCTGAGGATATTGCGGTTCGCGTTTGGTGTCAAATTATTTCAGTAGATCCGGGCGGATCCTGAGTGAGTGAAGGAGAAGGGAGACATAGCCTCCCTTAAATGGTTGAGATCTATTCGGAAGGGCGAGCCCTCCAATCCTCATTGCGGCAAGCCGCGGAGCGCCGCTTTCGCTACAGGGGCCTGTACGAGATCAAACGCTGGATTCAGATCCAGTGCCGCCTGTAAAAGACGACTTGCCTCGACGGAGTTGCCGAGTGCTTTCTCGATCATTCCCGCGTGGTACAGCAATACCGCGTCTTTCGTGTTTATTCGGAGTGCTTCGCGTGATTTTTCTCGGGCTTCCGCAAAACGCCCTTTCTTGTAGAGGCACCAGGCAAGGATGTCCGCGGCGTATATGTCTTTGATCCCGGCGTAATCGGTTTCCGCGATCTCAAGGGCCTTATCGAGATCTGTGTCGTGGTCCGCCAACATCAAAGCGATTCGATGCGCATCATGAAGATCGCCGAGCAGTTCAGCGTTGTCGGCCAATGCGTACAGCTTCTGAGCGGCTGCCTCGTTACCTTGTTTTCGCTTGATGTCGCCTAGCATGATCGCGTAACTCGTATGCGTTGAGCGTTCGAGAGCTCCGCTGACTAGCGATGCGGCCGAATCCAGATCGCCTTTCGCTGCTCGTGTTCGCCCCTTTCCGAGCATTGCCAGATTGTAGTTCGGGGTTAATGACAGCGATTCGTCATAAACGCGTTCGGCTTCGTCATATCGGCCGTTTCGCCAGTAGAGATCGCCGAGCTGCGAGAGTGACCAACTCTGAGCTTCCTTGTCGGCGGGGTCCGCCGTTCTGGCGGAAAGCTTGTAAAGCTCGACCGCACCTTCGGTTTCGCCGTGCATCGCACGTAGCAGGGCGGCTCTGGCATACGACGATGAATTGGGCTTTGCGTCAACCATTTTCTGCGCCCATTCGACGGCTTGCGGATAGTTGCCTAGTTGAGTGTGAGCATCCGTGATCACGCCCATCGAGACTGCATCGGGATTTTCGGCGTATAGCTCTTCCCCAAGCTTCAGCGCCTCCGCAAACTCGTGGAACGTCAGATGGAGCGACGCTTTCAGCACACGAGCAGAAGGATCATTCGGCGAGATCTGAAGGGCTCTTTCGATCGCCCGTCTAGCATCTGCATTGAGATAGAAATTTCCCGTGCGACGGGCCGTCTTAATGTACGCGCTTGCCAGTTGAACATACGCGGGTGCCGACTGAGGTGAAGCGTCAACAGCCTTGATGGCTTCCGCCACCGGTTCGCTGTCTGAGATGACTGGAAACTCGCGGATCGATACCTGCGGCCCGCTTGAGACCGTCGTGCAGGAAGAGAAAGCGAGAGCGACAAGCAACCAGCCGATACCAGCTGAAATTGATCTGTATTTGAACATTTCGTTCTCCGGGAGTTTGCAGTGGAGCGATCGCATACGATCACTCCACTACGTGCCTGAGGGCAGCTATTGCTGATTCGAGCTACGCGGTTGATTACCCTGATTTGGCGGAAGCAAATAGGGGAATCGCGTAAGGAGTGAACCTTCCGGATTAAAGCTGACGCCATCACCGAGCGTGTTGTTCGGTGCGACGTTCGTAGCCGGAGTAAACGGTGTTCCACCGGCAACAGCGCGAAGAGCGATGTCGGTTACGTCATCGAATACACGGCGACCATTCGGAAACCCTGCAACGTCGCCGCCGAGCAATCCGAGGCGATTCTGACTTGCGATAGCCGTCGGAGCGATCGCAACGTTCAATCTCAGGTACTCGTGGGGAATGCCATCCGAAAGGAACGTGGTGTAGTTTGGTCCCGTGATCGGATTGACGGGAATTCCGGTAGCGAAAATTGACACTAGATCATTGCGCGGTGCCGGCGGGATCGCGATGCCGTAAACCGCTTGAAGTAATTTTGGCAGTTCGGGATCAAGCACAAACGGCGCCGCGATAGCGTCGTCCACGGGCGACGAGGCGTTGAAGGCATCCTTAAGCTTTAGCGGGATGACAACCTCATTTACCAGGGGATTGCCAAGACGCGAAACCTGCTTCCATTTATCTTCCTTGGACGGCGCTCCCGGGCCGAGAACTTTGATCGACTGTCGGCTAGCTGTTGCCCAGACACCGATCACAGCGTCGGGGGCCGTCGGGCTGGCTGGCACGTTGCCCGAGCGGGTGAGTTCAGCAATAGGAACTTCAATTGCGATCGAGCTGACGTTATATCCCTTTGTTGAATCGATACCGCCGGTTTCGCCAATGGATCGAAGGTTCAAGCCGTCGAACACGCCGAGATCAATATAAAAATATTCGTCGCGATTTCCGGCGAACACGCGGCCGCCGTTCGGCAGAGTACCGATAGCTGGCTGGCCTAAGTTCTCTTCATAGTTCGGAGTTACACGCGGGCCGACGTTCGCAGGCGGAACTCTCAAATCGGTTCCGATGACCTTGCCGTTCTTTCCGGTTAAAGGGTCGATCCTTCGAACCTGATAGGTCTGCGGCATGTTGTAGTCGGGGTCGTCAAGGTTTGAAATAACGATATCTTGGTTAGCCGCGGCATGGCCGAGAACCGTTTCACCATTTACGATCTCCGTCTTGAAACGGAACTGGTACGAAATGTCTTCGAGCCCGTCGCCGGTGTTGTCGATCTTGATCTCGTAAAGAACGGTATCGTCGAATCGGAACCATTGAGGACCGCCCGAGGGCTCCTGCAGCGGTATGTAGTTCGCAATGAGCGTGACAAAGCCTTCGCGGCCAGGTTCTACGCTGCGGAATGCGTAGGTGTCAGTGTTATCAGCAAAGCGGTCCATGCTGATCAGCGGCGCTTCGGCGTGGCTTGATGCCATCGTATTTACCGGTATTGCCGTGAGTGTGAGAAGAAGCATCGTCAAGACGCTTCCAAATCGCTTCAGTCTAGTGTTCATATTGTATTCCCTTTTTCGAGATATTCCTGCGATCAGGATCGGCGAACCGCTGCGGTCCTTTAAACAGTGAGCAAACTCCTCTCTGTGATTGAGAGATATTGTTTACTGGGGTCAATGTAGGTTCGCTTGCTGGCGGGTTACGGATTCAAGGAGGTGACTCATCTCTGTTAGAAGGGGGAGAAAGATCGAGACTGAATCACTACTCATCGCACTCGATGCCTTTGCTGATCCTCAACACGTAGCCGTCGGGGTGGCAGAGTTCGCGGGCCTTCCAGGGCAAGTCGGTGGGGGCATGGTGAATAGTGAACAGTGGTAAGGCGAACGGTGGGCTGTAGCACAGAGAAGAGAGAACCACCTCCCAACCCTCGCGTTTCTGCCTGGCGTGTCGTCGCGGCGACGTTGCGATATTGGTACAAGCCCACGACGGCCGCCTTTGGATCTGGTGTTGGTGGTTGCGTCGTCGTCGAGTCGTTCGACGTCGACGTCAGTTGAGCGGACCGTGTCGCGGATGGTCTCGTCGCGTTCGGTTACTTGTTTTCCGATCTCAACATCTTCGACCACACGGGCTTGTTTCCCCACGATCGGCACCTCGGCGTGGTCGGTGAGTTCAATCTCGCCGGGGCGGAAGTTCTTCAGATCGGCGTCGGAGATCTCGCGATCGACGGTTAACGACAACATGCTCTTCGCGCAGGCGGATGTGCTCCTCCACGGGTCGCTCAATAATGCGGCTGCGGATGCGAGCCCCGCCGCGATCCACGTCGCGCTTGCCAACGTTCAGGTCTTCCTCAACGACCGGGATGGTCTGCCGATCGGTGAGGTTGGCGTCTGTATCGGTCATATCGGCCCCGCGGGTTCCCATATCATGAGCCGAAGTGCCACCGAGACCTCCGGCGCCGGCGTAATCGGACGAGCTAGCGCCCGCTGCGGCAGGAATCCAGTCGCTATCGCTCCCGGTTCTAACACGTGCGCGTTTGTTATCTGATTACGATCGAGCCGTTTTCGAGGCGGACGTTTTTGGCGTCGGTTTTTAGGATCATTTGGATAAACATTCCCGCGAGCTTTTTGTTGACGGCGAGCGCTCCGGAGTCGTTGTTTTGTTTGGCCTCGGCGTATCCGGCGAGGAGGAGG
>JAQSDP010000139.1 GCA_029945985.1 bacterium
CAGTGCGGAACGTCGGTACTGGGGCCGAACGAACGGTCAATACCGACAGTGACGGTGTCTACCGAGTCCCCCTTCTTCCCCTCGGAACTTACCGGGTAACTGTTGAAGCTGCAAACTTCAAACGGCTAGTGCGCGAGGGAGTCATATTGACCACCGGGCAGACGGCTACGGTAAACGTCGGACTCGAAGCCGGAGCGGTCAACGAAACGGTCACTGTTACATCCGATGCTCCGATCGCCGACGCAGCAAAGATCGATCTCGGTCGAGTGATGAATACCCGCGAGGTTCAAAACCTACCTAATGTGTCGCGTAATCCCTATAACTTTGCTCTTCTCCAGTCGAATGTGACGGGACGTCCCAATATCGAGTTTGGCGTTCCCCGCATCAACGCTAACGGCTACACGCGCCGCACCAATTATCAGCTCGACGGAAACAACAACACTCAGGCCGATCGCGGTGGCATCCGTTTGATGCCGATCTCAGATACCTTTGTTAGTGAAGTTCAACTTGTAACCAACGGATTCGCTCCTGAATTTGGAAACACGCCAGGGCTGATCATGAACGCCGTGACGCCGACGGGTACAAATGGCTTACATGGCTCGGCCAGCTATCGATTTCGACGTACACCCATGTCTTCGCGGCCTTTCAACACGTCACCGACTTCGAAGAAGCCAGAAACCAAGGTAGATAACGTTACAGGCGCGATCGGCGGCCCCGTCATCAAAGACCGGTGGCATTTCTATACGGGTTATGAATGGGTACAACGTGATCTTGGCGGTGAGCCGCAGCGTGTTATCACGATCTCTGAAGCGAACAAAGCTGCCTTGATCGCGGCCGGAGTTTCTCCCGATGCATTTCCGACCGCAATTCCGGCCGCACAGAAAGTCAATTTCTTCATCGTACGCTCGGACGCTCAGTTGAATGAGTCGAACCGCCTTACGGGCCGATTCAATTATTTCAAGAATCTCTCGCCTAACAATATCGGCGGTGGCTTAACGACTCTGGAAAGAAGCATAGATTTCGACGATAAGTCGTATTCATTTGGAATGCAGTTAGCGTCGATAATCACGAACAGTTTTATCAACGAGTTTCGTTATCAATACGCGAAGAGAGATTCAAGAAACATTGCAAACGGTAATTCGGGGACAGGCCCGAGTATCGTGATAACCAACATCGCCAATTTCGGGGCACCTGAAAACGATGACACGATCGCCCCGATGCAGGTGACAAATCAGTTCCAGGATAATCTGACCTGGACATCTGGTAATCACGTTGCAAAGTTCGGTTTTGGGCTGAACCGAATAGATGACACGCGCAGGTCTAACGTGTTTGCTCGATACACGTTCTCCTCCATTGCAAATTACGTTTCCGCTAATACTGGCGTTCTGCAGCCTTTGGCTGTTTGTCCAAGTGGAGCGTCGCGGTGCTACACCGATTACCAAGAAGCTTTTGGTAATCCGGATATCGAGTACCAATCCACGTTTTACAATTTCTTTGCACAGGATGATTGGAAAGTCACTCGAAGATTGAAGTTGAATTATGGCGTAAGATACGACCTCTACAGTATTCCGGAAGCAAACAGCAGTTCCCCATTCGCTGCGTCACAGGACTTTAAGATCGATAAGAACAACTTCGCACCTCGACTTGGGGTCGTTTACGGATTGAGAGAGGGGAATCGACCAACCGTCATTCGGGCAAGTGCAGGCGTGTACTACGACACCGTTTACCTCGATTTTTATCAACGAGCTCTCCAAAACAACGGGAGCCCGGTATTCTTCAATTTCAGCTTTGCGCCTGGATCGGCTGGGGCTCCGGCGTTCCCCGGTACCCTCGGCTCGCTTCCGCCGGGAGCAACGTTGCCCCGACAGAGTATCGAAACGATCTCGCCGGATTTTGAGAACATGTATGCGATCCATGCAAACGCTCAGATTGAGCAGGCGCTCACGAGCGACCTTTCATTTACGGCTGGATTCATTCATTCGAGCGGACGGCATCTCCCGGTTTATAGAAATATCAATCGGATTAATCCAACCTCCTCGTTGGCAGACGGAAGACCTATTTTCAGCAACACGGTCAGCGCGACGACGAGATTTGACCCGCGATTCAACAATATCCTCATGGCCGAGTCGGTCGGTAATTCAAACTACAATGCGTTGACACTCCAGTTGAATAAGCGTTTCTCGAAGGGGTATCAATTCAGCGCCAACTACACGCTCTCAAAAGCAGAAGACGATGCCCCGGAGCAGAATCTGGTAGCTACCCAAGCTGGTAATTTGGTCGTGCAGGATCCGACGGATCGTTCGCGTGACTTCGGCCCTTCTCTTGCGGATCAGCGCCACACCTTCATCATGAGTTTCGTGGGCCGGCCGCAATTCAATTTCGAAAATAAGGGTTTGAATTACATTGTGAACAACAACCAGTTCGGAATCATCGCCACCGCCAACAGCGGTGAGCGGTATAATATCGTTGCGGCCACTGACATCAACTTTGACGGTTTTCCGAATACCGATAACCCTGTGGGCATCGGAAGGAACTCGGGAACGACGCCAAGGCAGTTCAATGTAGATCTGCGCTACTCAAGATTCTTCAACTTTACCGAACGGTTCAGGTTGGAGACGTTTGTGGAATTCCTGAATGTTTTCAACATAAACAGTGTATATCAGCTCAATGCCTTGTCCGTTGCGACGGACGCGCAAGGTAATGTAACTGGAACGATCCCGACAGTTGACTTTTTGAGGCAGACGAACCGGATAACTTCCCTTGACAGCCGCCAGGCTCAGATCGGGTTTAAGTTCATTTTCTAGAGCGAACACGGGGCAGGGCCGGGCATCTGAATGGGGCGGGTGCCCGGCAAACTTGGTATAATTTTAGTCTCTCCTCGAAATTTCAATGGGATCGCACGAAGGAAAAAAGGCTGACCCTTCGGAAGAGCTTCCGGATGAGTGGTGGTACAGAGTGTACGCAGGCGTGATCGTCACGACGATCGTCGTCATCACCTTGCTCTGGGCGTTTTCCCGATACTTCTCAGGTTAAGATCGAATACAAATGAGATTTCTCGATTGGGCGGTCGTTGTCGCTTATCTTGTGTACGTCGTTTGGGACGGCATCAGGATGACAAAGCACAGCGGCAGTGCCGAGGGCTACTTTCTCGCTAATCGGAGCCTGCCGTGGTGGGCGGTCGGTCTTTCCGTGATGGCGACGCAGATGTCGGCTATCACGCTGGTCGGTACTACCGGTCAAGCGTACACGGATGGAATGCGGTTTGTGCAGTTCTATTATGGACTGCCGATAGCGATGGTCATTCTATGTGTGACCGTGGTGCCCTTCTTTTACCGAGCCAACGTCTTTACCGCTTACGAATATCTCGAGCGTCGCTTTGACGCAAAAACTAGGTCTCTTACCAGCTTCTGCTTTTTGATGTCCCGCGGGCTCGGCGTCGGCGTTGTCATTGCGGCGCCTTCCGTGATCCTCTCTTTAGTGCTTGGTTGGAGCGAGGTCGTGACGATCTTTGCGATCGGTCTGACGACAACGGTCTATACGATGATCGGCGGCGTGCAGGCTGTTACGTGGACCGACGTGAAGCAGATGGTGATCATCTTCTTCGGACTTTCGGTCGTAATGTTCGTGATCATCTCGCAGTTTCCGACCGGCGTGTCCGTCGGGGACGGTCTTCACCTCGCGGGATCTCTCGGAAAGTTGGAAACCGTTGATTTCAGCTTTGACCTGACCGAGAAGTATACGATCTGGTCAGGTGTGTTTGCAGCGATGTTCCTGTTCCTTTCGTATTTCGGATGCGATCAAAGCCAGGTACAGCGCTTCCTTACTGCAAAGTCTGTGAGCCAAGGCCGAACGTCGCTTTTGATGAGCGCCTTTCTCAAGATACCGATGCAGTTTTTCATACTGTTCATCGGGATAATGGTTTTTGTTTTCTACCAGTTCGTCACGCCGCCGATGGTGTTCAATCCGGTGGCATCGGCGAAGGTCGAGGGAACGGCACAATATCAGGCCTTGCAGGCGAATTTTGACGCAGCGCACGGCCTCCGCAAGCAAGCCGCTCTGACATTTATTGATGATCAGTCTGAGGTGAATCGTGAGGCATATGTTGCCGCCGATTCTACCTTTAACGAGGCTCGGAAGAACGCGGTTGATCACGTTAAGACAACGACCAGCAACTCAAGTTTTAACGACGTCAACTACGTTTTTCCGAACTTCGTTATCGCCTATATGCCGATGGGCGTGATCGGCCTGATCATCGCGGCGATCTTCGCCGCCGCAATGTCTTCCGTATCTGCCGAGCTGAACGCTCTCGCGACCGCAACAACGATCGATTTCTATCGACGGCATTTCAATCCTGATGGAACGGATCGCCAAATGGTCCGCTTTGGCCGATTTGCCACATTTTTCTGGGGCTTCTTCGCCTGCATCGTCGCGATGTATGCGACGAACCTCGGTTCGCTGATCGAGGTGGTGAATACTTTCGGTTCGTTCTTTTACGGTTCGCTCCTCGGCGTCTTCGTCCTCGCCATCGGCGTTAAACGTGCCCGTTCGCGTGGTGCATTTTTCGGATTGATGATCGGAATGGCGTCAGTCTGGCTGGCGAGCCGGTTCACGAATATTGAGTTTCTTTGGTTCAACGTAGTCGGATGTGTGGTGACGGTCGTCGCGGGCTACCTCATAAGTATTACCGTCAGCGACACTGAACAGGAAAGGGAAGGATAATAATGGCTTATAAACATACAAGATCGATCTTAGTGCTCGCGCTGTTTGCGGCAATGCTTGCTCCGGGGATTGTCGTCGAAGGGCAGGTTCGAGCCATTTACGATAATGGCGCGGCCGGACTCGGGCTTCGTCTGAAGCGTCTGCAGACGACCGCAAGCATGATGCACACCGCGGCCCATCCGGATGACGAAGACTCCGGCCTGCTCGCCCGGACCGCTCGCGGCGACAGCGCCCGCGTTTCCTATCTCTCCCTGACACGCGGCGAGGGCGGCCAGAACGTGATCGGCCCGGAGCTGTTCGAATCGCTCGGAGTCATCCGTTCTGAAGAACTGCTGCAGGCACGTCGACTCGACGGTGGCCAGCAATTCTTTACTCGCTTCATGGAATACGGGTTCTCGAAGCGTCGTGAAGAGGCGGCTCGGATCTGGGATGAGAAGGCGGTCCTTGGCGACATGGTAAGAGCGATCCGATTGTTTCGGCCGCTCGTGATCACATCGCGATTCTCCGGCACACCGGCCGACGGCCACGGACAGCATCAACTTGCGGGTTATCTTACCCCGATCGCTTACAAGGCTGCCGCCGATCCGAATCAATTCCCGGAACACTTCGCGGAAGGACTTCGTCCTTGGCAGGCGAAGAAGCTCTACGTCGGTCAGGGATTCGCCGCCAATGCCGCCAATCCGCCTAGCGTGGTCGTGCCGACCGGCGAATACGATCCACTCATCGGCCGCTCATATTTCGAGATCGCAATGGAGGGCCGCAGCCAGCACAAATCGCAGGAGATGGGCTCCCTGGAACTTCGCGGGAAGCAGCAGTCAGGGTTGCGATTTCTCGATGGCGTGAAGATCGAAAACGAAAAGGGGATATTCGACGGCTTGGATACATCGATCACTGGCATCGCTAAATTGGCCGGCGTCATGGACGGCTCGCTAGACGCGGATCTTCGCTCGATCCAATCCGCCGCCGCAAAGGCTCTGGAAGATTTCGATGCGCTTAGCCCTACCAAATCGATCGCACCGCTCGCGTCGGGTTTACAGGCTGTCAAAGCAGTACGGGCAAAGCTTGCCAGTAAGAACGACAACGCTTCGAAAGAGGCG
>JAQSDP010000140.1 GCA_029945985.1 bacterium
GCTTCCTGAAAACGCTTCGCGCGGGCGAGAACGGCCCTGAAATAGGGGCGAGCGTTCCGCTGCTCTGCCGGCGAAAACTTCTTCTCAAAATCCTTATCCTTCCATATTGCCCAGTCGTAGTCTTCCCAGACGTTCGGGTCGTAAATGTCTATCTTTAAGGGTTTTAGCTCCTCGTCATACGCAAGCATCGAGCGTTCGTGAGGCAGGAGCTGAAAAACCGACGGAATCGTAAACAGATCGAACCGTGACAAATCCTGTACGAATGGCAGGTTGATACCGCTGCGGATATAAGAGATGCCCTCAAGCAAGGACTTAAAAGAAAGCAACGAGCCTTCATTTGGCGTTCCGACGAGGAAGATCTTATCGAGATGTCTCGCACCGGCCCATGTGGGACGCGGCTTTCCTGCCGGGATGTCCGCATTTCCGTACATTGCCGCATATCTCGATATAAGTCCGCCCATCGAATGAGCAAGAACGTTGAACTTCAGATTGGGCTTACCGAGTCGTCGTTTTAGCGTCTCGATCCGCCTGATCAACAACCGTGCGTTTTCGACATTGTCCCGTCGCCAGTCGTACGAGAAAACGAAGAATGTGTCCGTAGCGTCTGCTTTTGTGGCGGTTGCCCACTTTGCTTCGCGATATCCGCCCGTCGTTTGCAGAGATTGGATCAGATTCGCATAGATCTCGATCTCGGGAAGGATCCGTGAAAGCCTTACCTCGCGAATGATGTCGCCTGCGATCAAATTGTCTGAATTGCGGGCGATATTTGCCGACATCGGCAGCCGTACGTCATCGTCCTTGGCTCGCGACCGCTTAAACCAGGCGGTCTCGCCGGTTGTTCGGTTGATCAGCTCGGAGCCGGTTATTCCAGGGATGACGATGATCGGATCTTTACCCGTCGGCGGAGCGGGATCGGGTGTTTGCGGAAGCGCCGTATGAGCAAATGCTGCTAAACAAAGGAGGATCAGGCCGAGAGATGGACGGAAATTCATGCGCATACTGCCACTTACGATGCTCGAAACCTGATTTTACCACCATTTATCTCACTTGAGGCGTTCTGTTTCGGTCGCAGAGATGAGCCGATAGCGGATGCCGCGCCAGTTTATGGTGCGGCTGACGAGGGCGGAAATGCAGTTCCAGAGGAATAGCGGGGGCGCCAAAAGCCAGAGAGTGATCTGCGGTAAGAATTGGCGGGAAGCCGTTGGAATTATTAGACTTACCGCCCGTAGCCTTAGCCATGCCTTGCCTATGCTGAGTGCGGAAACGATCGCAAGAGTCGCGATCGCCGACCAGACTAGCCAACTGTTCGACCGGCTCAACAGGATGATCAGAAAAGCCGATAGAATTACACCGCAAAACAGTGCCGAGCCGAAGAATGAAAGTGCCCAAAGTTGAGGTTTATAGACGCGAGTGATCTTCATTTGTCGGGTCGTGAATTCGAAAAGCTCCTTGATCGTGCAGTTTCCCATCGACGGCGTCAGTGCCTGCGGAACAAACACGATCTCGAGAGCCGCGTCTTTCATCGCACGGGTGACCGTGAAATCATCCGACAGCGTGCCTTTCAGGCGTTCGCTTAAGTTCAATCCTTCCCACGTTTGACGACGAACTGCCGTAGAGCCGCCCCAGCAGAAGTTGCTCGCGGTGTTAGGGCCGAGAGCTGAAGCGATCGACGCGTTCCACGCGGATCGGAGCTCGCTTGCAAAGGTCGGATTGGTCGACAGAAACCAACGATACCCGGTCGCGGCACCTACGTTGGGGGGTTCGAGGGGGGCCACTAGCTCCCTCAGCCACTGTTTCTGCGGCCGCGCGTCTGAATCGACGAACACCAAGACTTGCGATCGCGGGTTGGCGTGGGCGACGGCTGTGCGTATATTTTCGACCTTTTGGCTGCAATCAACGGCCGTGGGAGCGATAACCAACTTGTTTTTAAGGCGGGAGCCGTCGTTCAAAATTGCTCGTATTGGCTCGACGGCAGGATCGCTTTCGTTATCGACAACGAAGATCAATTCATATTCGGGATAGTTGAGTTTTAGCAGGGCCGAGAGGTTCTCCCGAAGTCCTTCGTCGAGGCCTTTGCAGGGGACGATAACGGTCGCAAAGGGCAGGAACGAACTTGGAGGTGTCGCGAGTTGCTGTCGAAAGAACGCTAGGTACGCGACGCCGCCGAGGAACGAGCGAAAGCTCAAATAGACGAGGAGCCCGGAGAAAAAGAGGAACAGGAAAAGCACGAACGGCAATTGTAGCTCAAAAGTGGTGCAAACCAGTTGTACGCGCTGCACCGCGCTTTTTGACGGCTGATTTTTCTGCATCGCGGCTGGGCCGTACCCGCGATCACGCATCTCGCACACGTCACGGAGCACGCCCGGATGCCTGCTATCATACCCGCGAGAATTCCGCCGATAACGGATTCTCGGCAAGGTTCTTCGAGCAGCTTCCAGCCGTCACTTAGATCAGCTTACGGAGTTCGTTGGTTGTTTGGTTAGTAGCTCCTCGATTTGCTTTCATTACGGCTTGCGCGTTTCGGGCGAGTTCACGACGGCGGGTTGGGTCTTCGAGAAGGTCTGAAAGCTGATCGAACAGTTCGTCGACTATTTTTTCAGGAGCGAGTTCCGGTAGTTGGATCAGTGCCCGGTTGGCGTGAAAGGTGGTGATGGCGTCGGCAAAGTTTTGGGTGTGGTGGCCGGTGATGATGGCGGCCCCGGCGGCTGCGGGTTCGAGGATGCTCTGGCCGCCATGGGGGATGAGCGATCCACCGACGAAGACGATTTCGGCCAGCGGGTATATTGAGCGGAGTTCGCCGATCGTATCCAAGAGCACGATGTCCGCGATGGTGTTCTCGGTTTCGGCGGTCGAGCGTCGGACGAACGAGTATGGCCGCCATTCGTTTGTGGGATCGGTTCGGAACTCGGCGATGAGTTTCGCGACCGCGTCGAAGCGTTCCGGATGCCGCGGGGCGATAACGAGTCGAGGCGCTGGTTTCGCTCCGCTGGCAGCGGAGCAGAAAGCTTCGAGTATCCACCGCTCTTCCGGATCGTGCGTACTTGCCGCTACGATCAGCGGACGCTTTCCGTCAAATCCGAATCGATCGCGCAACGTTTCGGTAGTTACCGTGTCAGCTTCGGTGGTGCCGACATCGAATTTGAGATTTCCAGTGACGATGGTTTTTGCGGAGGGCATGCCGAGGGAAATCAGGCGATCTGCATCGTTGGAGCCTTGCATCAGGGCGAGGTCGATGTCCTGGAGGACGCGGGAGATGAATGGGCCTACTTGTTTGTAGCGAGAAGCGGATCTTTCCGATAGCCGGCCGTTTACGATCGCGATCTTGGCTCCGCTGGCTTTTGCCTCGCGGATAAATCGGGGCCAGATCTCGGTTTCCATTAGAAGCACGAGCGAAGGTTTGAAACGGGTCAGAGCTTTTCGGACGGCGAATTTAAAGTCGAAAGGGAAGTAGACGACGGCGTCGGCTTTATCTTTGAAAATGTTTTGCGCGAGTTCTTGTCCTGTCTTGGTTGTAGTCGACACGACGAGGCGGTGAGCTGGAAAAGTTTCTCTTAGTTCGTCGACTAGGGGACGAGCGGCGTATGTTTCGCCGACGGAAACGCAATGAAGCCAGATGACCTTTCGTCCGTCGTGTTTGAATTCGGGGTAGTTGCCGAGGCGTTCTTTGAATCCCGATGCGTACTTTTCCCGCCGCATTAGAAACGCGGGAAGCATGATTAGAAACCCGATCGCGAGCAGGAATGAATAGAGAAGATACATTCAATTGCCGTTGGCTGAAGCCAACGGGTTGAGAACAGCATAATCATTTAAGGGCCTTAGCTCCAACGCAAGGCGTTGGAGCTAAGGCCCTTATTTTATATTGACTGCCCGTTGGCTGAAGCCAACGGCAATTTAAAGACAGCCAACTATTTAACCCGTTCCATATACTTCGATTCGGTCGGGTTGACGCGGATCTTTTCGCCTTCGGCGATGAAGGGCGGGACCATTAGTGTAACGCCGTTCTCGAGGGTCGCGGGCTTGTTGGAGTTAGATGCTGTCGCGCCTTTTAGCTGCGGTTCGGTCGTGGCGACAGTGAGTTCCATTGTGGCGGGAAGCGCTACGCCGATCGGCGTGCCGTTGTAGAATTCGACCTCGATCTTTAGTCCGGGCATCAGCCACTGTGCGGCGTCGAGAAGTTCCTCTTCCGTCAGCGCGACCTGTTCGTAGGTCTCCGTGTTCATGAAGTGGTGGTGCGAGCCGTCGGAGTAGAGATACTCCATCTTGTGCTGCTCAAGCGTGATGCGCTCAAGTGTGTCGTTAGACCGAAAGCGGTATTCGAACGAGTTGCCCGTGAGCAGATTGCGAAGGCGCGCCTGAACCATCGCGCGGAGGTTGCCGGGCGTGTGGTGGTGAAATTCCATCACCTTGACAGGGCTCCCCTCGTGAAGGAACACCATGCCCTTTCTCATATCATTTGCCGAAATTGCCATAAAACTTTTCTACTAACTCCGTTGTCAAAAATAGCGGTGTCAAACAAAAGAGTAAGTTTAGGTTTTGTGCGGGAAGTTTGTCTAGCTAGACAGATCTCTTCAGGGACAACTTGGGAGAACGGTACTTGGTTTTCCTTTTCGATATTCGATCTTGTCTCGAGTTGGCTTTGGTTTCGGATAAGTTCCACCGGGCGGGATGACCCAGAGTTCGACAAGATGTTCATCTCGAAAGCCGCCTGAGGCAAATGTGATTCTGCTGGGATCGAATCCTCGCCCCTTGAAGTGGTTGCGAATAAGGTTTGCCCGGATATTAACTTCACCGAATACCGGAGCGACCAAGTAACTGCGTTGACTCGTATAGTTTATGTACTTTCCTTCGTACAGAACCACCAAACCTGACCCATCCTTGGAGTTGCTGAGTTCCGCAAGGAATAAATCCAGGCGACCAATCAGGCCCTCACAGTGCACGTTCCCAAACTCATCAACCAACTTCGGATCGGGTCCCTGTGCCGTCGACTCGATCGATAGTAGGAGAGAAAGCAAAAGAGGCAAGCCTATCTTCATCTGCGCGAAGCCTATTTCTTGAAGGGAAGCGGGGGCGGTTCTTCGCCTTCCTTTGGGGCAGCCTTGTTCAGCATTTGGTAGATGCTGACGATCTGATCGATCCACTTTTTTGAATCTGCGTGATCGGGGACTTGCTTGAGCGCCTTTCGGTAGTCGCCGAGGGCGGCGGCGTATTGGCGGGCTTCGGTTAGGGCGAATCCGCGGTCGAAGTAGGCGTCGGCAACGGCAGTCTTAGCGGCAGCGTCGTCAGGTTTTGCCTTTAGATTCTTCTCGGCCTCGGCGATCACGCCGTCGAACTTCGCGGTATCGATCGGGTCGCCTCCCTGAGCGAATTTGCCCGGAGCATTCGAATTTGGCGGAGGGGTCGCTCCCGGCCGCGATTCGGTCGAATGCGCGATCGAATTCTGCTGCATCTGCTCGGACCGCATCGGGCGGTTGGCAGAGCTAACGTTGGCAACCGGAGTCCCGCTCGGGGCGGTGTTGTTGCAGGCGATTGAAAGGACTAAGAGTGTAAAAATCGAAGCGGTTTTCATGTCTTTAAATTGCCACTAGCTTCAGCTAGTGGTTGATTTCAACAAAGTACCATCGGCTTTAGCCGAAGCAAAAGGTGGGCTAAAGCCCCTTGAGTTCTTATTGCCCAACCTCCACCTAAAGGTGGAGGCAATTGATAAGAGCCTAATCAATATATGGCCGGGCTTGGACTATGTACACACGGCCGTTCATTATTCCCCATTCAATGTCCTGCGGCTCTTTGCCGAACACGCCGCGGATGCGAATTGCGGT
>JAQSDP010000141.1 GCA_029945985.1 bacterium
GAATCGACCTTGGAGTTTGTGTCTTTGGAAGATCTGAAGGCGAACGAGGCTTGATGGAGACGGTCGAACATCTTCGCCATCTATACACCTACAACGACTGGGCGAACCGGCGGATCCTCGTGGCCGTGAGGAGTTCGGGATCTGATCGTTGCCGGCAGATTTTGGCGCACCTGCTGATCACGGAGATGGAATACTACGATCGGCTGTTCGGCAAGGATTCTTCGGGATTTAACTTCTGGCCGGATCTGACGGCGGAAGACTGCGGCGAACTTGCGAGGGCAACAGCCTCAGCCTACGAGAAATTGCTGCGGCGTTTCGATGACGCAGGGCTTGAGATAATAGCCAAATATCGCTCAAGTGAGGGCATCCCGTATCAGAACACCTACCGCGAACATCTAACCCACGTCCTGATGCATTCGTCCATCCACCGCGGCAACATAATGCTGAAACTTCGCGAAGAAGGTTTTGAACCGCCGAAGATCGACTACATTATTTACCTCCGCGAAACGAAATACATTTAAAGAATCGTCTTACACCTCTGAAAGGGGGTAAGCGGGCTACGCCGAATTGTTCACGTCGCCGGCGCTTACGTTCGGGAGGTATACAGATGGTACAGATAGCCGTGTCGCGGCAACAGCCGCCAGTACTTGGGAACGGGGTTTATTACAAAGATCTTAAGTTTCGGGATCAAGCAACCTTCATTCGCGAACTAACGGATTGGGTCGGCGGTTTCGTCAGCCGGCATCGTGCGGCAAACCTGATCATGGAAGCCGGAGGGATCGACGAGGTCATCCAGCACATGAAACATGCGCCCACCTCGCTAAACCTTCAAGGAAAGACCTGGCGCGTGTACGTAGACTTTTACTGGGGCCGCACGGCGAAGATGCAGTGGTGGGTGAGCGGGGTTTCATTCTATATCGTTGATACTACTAGAAACATCTCCCAGGCTCAGCTTTCGGCTACGCGAGAGCGTCTGAGGGAAAAGGCCGAACTTCGCCAGGCGATGGCCGGAATTCCGGCACGTAAAGCGTATTTCGAGCTCGAGAAATTTAGCAGTGATTTCGACGGTGACCTGGCAAAGGGCAAGCGGGCTTTTCAAGTGCTCGTTGACGAAGCATACGAGGTCGGGAAAGAGATCGCGAAGATGCCCGCCAATCCGATCGGGCCGGATCCGAATGATCCAAAATCGATCCTATGGGCGACGGCCGGTGCAATAATCGGCGTCGGAACAGGCGAGGTGATCGGAGGTTTGCAGCGGGCAGGTTCGACGGTGGCACGTAATGCTGCAACCGGAGAGGTGATGAAGCATTCGCTGCAGGCTCTCGGTTACGAGGCTCGTGAGATCTTCGACGCGACCCAGAAAGCGATCGAACTGGGAGACAAAGTAAAGGGGAGAATGATAGATAATAACGCGGTAGCCGCACTCGCCGATCTCGTAGAGATAGGGCTATCGCTGTCAAAATTTGCGGGGCCCTTCGCACCGTTCGCGTCGGTGATAATCGGCTCGTTTATTGATTTTATCAATGCTAATCAGGCCGGCCCAGTATCGCGGATACGGAGTCACATGTATGCATGCTACGCTGCGGGTTTTGTGGACGGCTTGATCTCTGAATCGACGACGAAACTGGATCGTCCGGGCGACGAGGTCTTTTACAAACTAGGCCAAAAGCGTGCTACGAAGTTTCAGGCCGAGCCGCGATATAACGTCCAAGTCGCGATGATGGAATACGTCTTGCGGCAGCCCATGGGAGAGTGGAGCCTAAATCCGATGTTTGCGGGCTCGCCGCCCTTTCCATCGGCTTACATACGATACTGGAGCCCCGACATGCTCAAGCGGGCAATAATACTGAAGCTCTGTCGACCCAAGTACTTGTATAAAGACAACTAGCCGAGTGGATTGGCGGCGTACTCGTGAGAATTGCATGTTTTGCGTTACGATAAGACGACGCATGCAATCTACGACCGAGCAGTATTCTTTTAATTTTCTTACTGAGATCCCAGAGATCGTTGGCGGGTCGAGCGATGAGCTGAAGCTGAAGCTTGGCGAATTCGCGGGTCCGCTGGATCTGCTTTTGTACCTCATCAAGCAGGAGCAGGCGAATATTTTCGACATCCCCATCGCGAAGATAACGAACAGTTACCTCGTTTACATCCGGCTGATGAAAAGCCTCGACATCGCGGTCGCGGCGGATTTTATCGTGATGGCGGCGACGCTGATCGAGATCAAGTCGAAGATGCTGCTGCCGCGTGATCCGGCGGCGGCGAGCGACGCCGAGGAGTTCGAAGATCCGCGCAAGGAACTTGTCGATCAGCTTCTTGAATACGAAAAGTTCAAGTCCGCAGCGCAGATGTTGTACGAGCGTTCGACCGTCGAGCAGGCGGTATTCAAGCGGGGGGCGATCGAATCCGACGACAACAACGCGGAGATCAGTGCGACAGTATTTGATCTGCTGACTGTCTTTCAGAAGATCGTACTTCGCCACAAAGAAGAGGTCTCGCTTGAGATCGAGCGCGAGGAGATCTCGCTTGCGGATATGATCAAGGCCCTCCGTAAGCGCATTTTTGCCGAGCTCGAACTAAATCTGCTGACCTTTTTCGAAGATTTTCACACCCGACGCGAACTTGTGACAGCGTTCATCGCCGTGCTTGAGATCGTCCGGACCGAAGAAGTTAAGCTCGTCCAGAAAGCGACGTTCGGCGATATCTTCCTAAAGAAGGTAGGCGTCGGTTCAAACTAAACGGAATTTTTCTGCTATTCTTTGCCTTTTTCCAATGAGCGAAATCGAGACAGAAGAAATATCGACCGAACAGCCCGACGAGCCAGCGTCCGAGGCACCGGCACGTTCGGCCGCGCTGGTAATGGCGATCGCGGAGGCTATCATTTTTGTGTCTGATGAGCCGATAACGTCGAAGATACTCGGCGAGATCATCGGCGAGGACAAGCAGACAGTGCAGGCTGCGATCGAAGAACTGCAGAAGGAATACGAAGAACGCAGCGGCGGCCTGCAGATCCGTGAGATCGCGGGAGGTTGGCAGTTGGCGACTCGGACCGAGTATCACGAAGAGGTGCGAAAGTTTCTCAAGACGCGGCCATCGGCAAAGCTTTCGCTTGCCGCCCTCGAAACATTGTCGGTGATCGCCTACAAACAACCTGTGACGGTTCCTGAGATCCTGGAGATTCGCGGGGTGCAATCAGCGTCGGCGATCAAGACGCTGCTGGAGAAGCGGTTGATAGTGACGAAAGGCCATAAAGAAACAGTCGGACGCCCGATGCAATACGGCACGTCGAAAGATTTTCTTATCCAGTTTGGGCTCAATGATCTTTCCGACCTGCCGTCGATCGAAGATTTCGAAGACCTGTCGATCACCGCGCTGGACCAACAGCAATGAAGATCGGCATCATCGGTAAGGGTTCGTTCGGCGCGTTTCTCGAGACCATCCTCTCGCCGCACTTTGAGATGGCCGACGATGCTGAGAGCCTCATTCTTGCGGTACCGATCTCGGCATACGAGACCGTCGCAGCCGAGAATAAAGGCAAGCATTTGATCAACGTCTGCAGCGTTCAGCAGCCGAGTACGGAGCATCTGCTGCGATATACGGACGCGATCACCGGCATCCATCCGCTGTTCGGTTCTCGCACGCCGGTCGAGGGCCGCAACGCGATAGTGACGCGAAGAATGGGTGAAGATGGGAAGTTCGGACCGAATGAGAAAGGGTTTCTCGAAGGCTTCGCGAAAGTCTCGTCCTTAATGTACAAGGATCCGAAAGGTGAAGACTTCACGCCGGATTCACACGACCGCCTTATGGCCCGAACCCACGTCGCAGCTGTACTGGCTGCAAAGCAGATGAAGGTCTTCGTCGATCGAGCCGACGACATCCCCGACGAACTTATCCCGAACAGCTTCCGCCTGATGCGCGATTTTGTCCGAACCCTCGACGATATGCCCCAGGGCACGATCGAGAGTATTATGGCTAATCCATATTTTTAAATGCAGGAACGACTACAAAAACTTATCGCCCAAGCGGGCATCGCTTCGCGGCGGGCGGCTGAAGAGATGATCAAGGCGGGCTACGTTTCGGTCAATGGCGAGGTCATCACCGAGCTTGGAACCAAGGCAGATCCCGCAAAAGACCACATCAAAGTCCGCGGGAAGTTGATCAATCTCAAGCTCGAGAACCAGCAACAGGTCTATATCCTGCTCAATAAACCAAAGGGCGTATTATCTAGCGCCGCCGATCCTGAGGGCCGCACGCTGGTGACGGATCTGGTTAAGGCTCCGGGAAGATTACATCCCGTTGGCCGGCTCGACTACAACACCGAGGGCTTGATCATCCTCACAAACGACGGAGCGTTCACCAATAAAGTCGCCGCGTCGAAAACGATCCCGAAGGTTTATCAGGTCAAGACCAAGGGACTGCCGACCGACGTAGCGATACGTAAACTCGCACGAGGCGTAAGGCTCGAGGACGGGTTCAAGACTGCTCCCGCCGAGATCAAACCGCTGAAGCCGACGGACAAGAATGGTTGGTATGAAGTTACGCTTTACGAAGGGCACAACCAGCAGATCCGAAAGATGTTCGATTCGGTCGGCCACTCGGTCGTAAAACTAAAGCGAATAAAGATCGGGTCGATCACGGACGCAGGCCTGCCGATCGGAAAAAGCAGAAAACTGACAGATGCCGAGATTAAGTCGCTCGGCTACAAGAAAGCCTAGCGAATAAGTGCTCTGTGTTCGACCATCAGACATAGGTCCTGGACGACCTTGATACCCGCTTTCGCCATCCGTTCAGCCGAATTATCATCTCGGATCCCCAACTGCAGCCAGACGGACTTCGGCTTGCGATCGATGATCGCATCGACGTGTTGAAATACGTCCTGTGATCGGCGAAAGATATTGATCATATCGATCTCGCCCGGGATGTCGGACAGCTTTCGATACACTTTCTCACCCAGTATCTCCGTGACCTCTGGGTAATAAACCGGCACCGGAATGATCTCGGATCCGGCCGTCTGCATATATTGCGGCACGTAGAACGCAGGCTGACCTGCATGGCTCTCGGGTTTTATCCCGAGGACAGCGATGCGCTTTGATTCGCGCAGCAATTTCGCGATCTGCTCGTCGGTGGTGAGAATGTTTGTCTTCCAATCCATCCTCTCAATTCTAGCGAACACGGTTGATGATCAAAAGGCGACAAATTTTGCGAATTGCTCAACATTATGCGAGCATAATATTGTCTTATCCATATGAATTTCGAATTGAACGAAGACCAGCTGCAGATCAAGTACAGCATCCGCGAATTTGCCGAGAGCGAGATCCTTCCGAATGTAATGGAATGGGATGAGGCTCAGCACTTCCCTGTCGAATTGCGTCCAAAGCTCGCGGAGCTCGGGTTGCTGGGCATTCTTTTCCCGGAAGAATACGGCGGTGCGGGCCTCGGGTATGTTGAATATGCGACGATCATCGAAGAGATAGGTCGTGTCTGCGGGTCGGTGGCTCTTTCGGTCGCGGCGCACAATTCCCTCTGCTCAAACCACATCTATATGTTCGGGAGCGAGCAACAGAAGCAGAAATATCTTGTACCGCTCGCGCAAGGCGAATCGTTCGGAGCTTGGGGATTGACCGAATCGCAGGCCGGTTCGGACGCCTCCGGGACACGGACGAACGCGATTCGCTCCAACGGTGGTTGGAAGGTTAACGGATCGAAGAACTTCATCACCCACGCGATAGCCTGCAATACGCTTGTCGCGGTTGCGGTGACAGATAGAGACAAAGGCAACCGCGGAATTTCGGCTTTTATCTTC